>CAYGXB010000360.1:0-3398 GCA_964353605.1 uncultured Bacteriovoracaceae bacterium | reverse complement strand
TCCGGCAGACAGGCCAGCGTTTCATGGATAATGCGTGGGTACTCGGTCCACGCCCATACCAGCCGATCAGGCCCTACCAGGAAGACCAACGGGATTAACAGGATCAATGACGTGGAACAGACGCGATGGCTTATCATGAAGCACCTCCTTTCTGGAATGGTCTTGCGCCCGATGTCAGATTCATCTTCATTGAGTACCCCTTGAGAAGAACATCTTTGGTTGTCATCACTGCCAATGCTTCAACATGCTCTGGTATCAGAAGAAGGAGCCGATGTAGAAGTACAGGGCATTGTTGCCGCCCTCGCTGTACCCGTAGCCCAGATAGACCGGTCCGATGAGAGAGTCGGCACCGACAAAAACGCACCCGCTGTACCGGAGGTCCTGGGAGCTCACATCCGAGCGCTTCTGCCATACATTGCCCGTTTCCGCGGAGATGCCCCCGTACAGGTCGTTGCCGAACACCTTTTGTTTCAAGATCCGGAAGGTGTATATAAGCTCGCCGAGCGCCAGTTGCTGGCCATGGAGCTGATTGGGCGCCAGTCCGGAAAGGTTCAAGAATCCGCCCAGGAAAAACTGCTGGTTGAACTCCTCCGTGCTGGTGAGCAGCGACTCCCATCGGGCCCGGGCGATCACGGTGCTGCGGCCGATGGTGAACGTCTTGAGCGCCTTGACCTTGATCGTGTTGAAGGTTTCGTCGGACCCCAGAGCGGTCCTGCCGGCCTGAAACGTCGTCTGCAAGAGCCCGCCTTGGCGGGGGAACCCGGGATTGTCGATCTGATCAAAAACGAGGCTGGCCCTATACCCGGCATAATGGAAGGTGCGCTCGGGCAGGACGGGGTCTCCGGTTGTCAGATCGCTCTTCACGGTCCCCTTGACGAGACCGAGCCGCACTTCACCGAACTCCGCCAATTGGTATCCGAGGTCGGTGCCGGCATTGACGTTTGTGATATCATACTCGGCGAGCCGGGTTGATCCTTCATACTGGTACAGAGGGTCGACTTCATACTGCCCATTCGGCGCCACGAAAAACCGCCAGGCCGAGGCCTCGAGTGGCTGGTAAAATTCGGTAAAGAACAGGCGCTGTTCGCCGAGCCGGATCTTGTTCTTCCATTCCCCCCCGAAACGATTGATGTTCGCCAGGGTGTATTCGAGCAGGAGGCCGTAGGTGGTGTCGCCCTTGAAATCATTCGAGAGCTGCATGCCGATATCGATATTGTGCTGCATATGCTCCTTCGGCTTGGGCTCCAAGAGCAGGCCCTGTTTGCCATCCTTCTCGATCAGCTTGAAATCGATACTCTCAAAGTCGCCCCGTTCATAGATCTCGAAGATGATCTGCGCCAGGGTGTCTGCCTCGGCACGTTGCCCGCGGATTTTCTCGATGTTCTGCTTGAGTTTCCCGCTTATGATTCTGGTGTTGACGACATCTTTCTGTTTGACCTCAAAGAATTCGAGCTTGCCCGGACGATGGGAGGCCTTGAGCTGTTGTTGCCGGAAGGCCTGGAATTCCTCGGGGCTCACGGCATAGCGTTTCAGCGCCTCGGCCTGCGCCAGGGCGGCTTGCCGGCCGGCCGCCACCGCCGCCGGCATCTTGGTGAAGCTCGCCGTCGTGATGCCCCCCAGGTCCGGCGTGATGAGGATATCGCCCGCTTTCAGGGTCTGGATCTGCGTGTCCACGTTGCGGTTCGTCAGGAAGCCGGACGTCTGGTTGGTGATGGCCAGGAAATTGGTGAGCTTGTCCGCCTTATCGAGCGGGGTACCGATGTTGATGGCGATGATCACGTCGGCCCCCATCTGCCGCGCCACATCCACGGGGAGATTGCGGGCCACGCCGCCGTCCACGAGCTGCAGGCCGTCGATTTCCACCGGCGCGAAGGCCGCCGGGATGGCCATGCTCGCCCGCAGGCTCCTGGCGAGATCCCCCTTGCCGAGCACCACCATGTCGCCGGTTTCGACATTCGTGGCCACGGCCCGGAAGGGGATGGGGAAGGCATTGAAATCATCCCCGGCGCCGAGGGTCAAGGCCCTGAGCGTCAGGTCGAGCTTTTTCCCGGAGACGAGCCCTTTGGGGAGCGACAGACCCTCTTGCGCATCGATTTTGAGGTGCGCCAGATAGTTCTCCCGGCCGGCCTTGTCGCGATAGAACTGTCTTGGGCGCGGCACCGTATCGCTGAACATCCCGGGCCAGTCGATCTTGGTCGTGAGTTCCTCGATCTCGGCGGGGGGGGTACCGATGGCATACAGCCCCCCGATGATCGAACCCATGCTCGTGCCGGCGATGAAATCAATGGGGATGTTCAGCTCTTCCAGCACCCGGATGACACCGACATGGGCGGCGCCGCGGGCGCCGCCGCCGCTCAAGACCAAGCCGATCTTGGGGCGCGTGCCTGTATCCTGGGCATATAGGTCTGCCGGGGATGTCACAGCTGCCGCCAGTGTCGCAAGCATGATTATCCGCCATACCTTGTTGTGCACGCGGTTCCTCTGTGATATCTGCATATGACCCTCCTTCCTCCCGCGGATGTTATGCCTGTGAGCACCCTGTTGCATCCCCGGGGGGCACACCTGTCATCCCCGCGCTCGCAGGGAACCGGTTTGTATCAGGGTGCCTGGGTCCCCGCATGCACGGGGATGACCAGAAAAACACCCTTGGATATCCTCAGTCGACCAGCGGGATATGCGATGCCGCTTCATAATTGACAACGGCAAAGATCTTGTTTTCCAGCTGGTAATAGCGCATCACCTTCTTGTAAGGCAAAACCTTGATAAATTTCGGCAGGTACGACTGTCGGAGTTTCAGCCGGTCGCTTTCGATGGACAGATGTTCCTCCACGACCTTTTTCGCCATATCGTCGGACATCTTGTCGAAATTGGCGGCATAGGCGCCGATGTTCTTGAGCGTACGGTCGTTCAGCTTGCTCAGGTCCTTCTGAAAACTCTCGTACACAGGCCAGAATGCCTTGGCTTCCTTCTCCGTCAGGTTCATGTTCTCCGCAATAAAGAGCTTCTTGTCGGCCTGGATTTTATCGCGGACGATCTGCATGTTATCCGCCGTCTGCTCCTCGGCTAAGGCTATGCTCGTGATACCCATGGCCAAGAACACCCCCACCACCATCGCAACCCTGCTGAATGTCTTCATACGTCTCCTCTCTCTTCTTTTTTTTGTGTCCCCTAGCGTACGTTTAGGAACATGTCAATACCGCCCGGTACCAGTACCGGCCCTTGAACGGGAAAATACGGCATGCGCGCTGGAGCGCACGCCGTCACGCCCTACTGCGGCTTCACACCATGCATCTCGTCCAGCGATTTCTTGACCCGCGCGGCCCAGAACGCAAAGGCATCCTTGGCCGAGCCCAGCTTGGAAAACCGTTCCGTAAAGCCGGCACTCTGGGTGTCGACCG
>CAYGXB010000359.1:0-3412 GCA_964353605.1 uncultured Bacteriovoracaceae bacterium | reverse complement strand
AGGAGTATCTATCAATCATACAGATAATTCATAAAGAAGGGGAGGCTCCGGGGAAACCTGGGGCCTTTTCTTTTATGCCCTAAAGTGGGGAATAAATGGGGACAAATAGGTCCTAAATTTCGATCGATATATTATATTCAATTGATAATAGGCACGATATATATTTTTTCTATAAGATAGCTTGTCAAAGACCTTGGTATGGCAATCTAGGTTATGGGCGGCAGCAGATCCCTGATCTTGTCCACCACCCCCAGATATTGCAGGCGGAAGGCCTCGGCATGTAGGATGCCTGTGCGTTCCGGAAACTTTTCTGCGCACAGTTTCGCCATATCGGCCGCGATCTCCCGACAAATGTCCGGCCAGAGCTCTTCCTGAGGCAGGCTGAAGAGGGGGAAATCGATCCCCAGGGTCTTCAGACGCGCCCTGGCTTCGGTGAGCATGAGATCGAGCTGCGAGGAGTAGATGAGGCCCATCTGAATCTTCTTCTCGAGCGGCTCTCCGGCAATATCGATGAAGACGTCCGGCTCGGGCGTCATGTAGTAGAGCATGCGGGCCACAAAGTGCTGCTGCACACCTTCCTCGGCGAACTGTTCACGGAACACGTTCGGATATGCCGCCATGGCAGCTGCTTCAAAACCGGTTGCGGCAACGAGCTTGTGATCGATATTCTCTTCATTCTCTGCGTTCTTGGGGTCCATGATGACCACGGTTACCGGTTTGAATTCCCTGATCAGGCGGATCATATCGGCGAGCAATCGCAGACGGTCGCGGCCCGGATCAAGGCCCAGGTCGTCATACCCCCACCGCACGATATGGTCCCGGTCCAGGCCCAGGAACTGCATGGCCCGATCATGCTCTAAGGCCATAATCCTTTCGATATCAACGGCTGTAACCTGCATATCGAAGGTGGAGTTGTTGCCCTTGGTGACCGTGCAGATCATGACCTCCTTGGCTTCTGCAAGCCATTTGATGACGCTGCCCGAGATCTGGAAGGCCACATCGTCCGGGTGCGGCTCGAAGACGAGCATCTTTTCCTGTGCAGGACTATTCATCTGTGTTTGCATCTTTCTCCTTCCTTTCGATCATAAAAAGCATATATCCAGTCAAGGATGCCATCAATCGAGTATTCGCCGCTTGCTTCGAATACCTCGGGGAGCGACCAGAGGCCCGGGAAGAGGCTTTCCTTCTGAACATAAACATGGACGGCTTCCAGTGCCCCTCGATAGTCCTCGCGCCGGATGCCCTGGTTGTCAGGATCGTACCGAATATCGATGGTGTCGAAGAAGGCCTGCAGCGTTCGATAGTCATAGACCGCGTTCCCTCTCTGCAGCTTCAGGACCACGAGCGTATTGAGTGCGATGAGGTTGCCATGGATATAGTGGTCATGCGTGATGTCCTCCAGGCAGTAGGCCAGGAAATGCTCGCCGCCTTCCTCGGGCCTGGCATTGCACCATTCCTCGCAGAGCTCAACCTCGGCCGCCTGACCGTCCACGAGCGCCCGGATGCCTGCATTACTCACTGCACGGATGTCATATGCACGCGAGATCAACTCGTCGGCAATACGTTTAGCCCTGTCGAAGACGTCCTGATCAAACGGGGCTTGGAATCGGTCACGGGCAATCTGCCAGTCGCCGAGCGCCGTGCAGATGGAAATGACATCGGCGATCCCGGCCCGGTTCAGAAATGCGGGTGCCGCCTTCACCAAGGCATAATCCACGATCAAACGCTCGGGCTCGACATCGCCAATATACCTGACGCGGTGATCGAAGCGCACGGCAATGGAACGGCAGAGCCATGCATCGACCGAGATGATCGAGGGGGCAATGATCAGGGGGATGCCCCATTGCCAGGACAGGTATTTCGCCGTGTCGCATGCCGTACCACCGCCGAACCCGACGATATGACCTGCGGAAGGTTTGTCCCTGTTGAGGATTGTTTCGAGGTGCTCGATGCGCATGTCCTGATTGAAAATAATTTCCCGGGGCTGATGGGTGGCCTCCCGCTTGAGGAGTTCCCAGGGCTCTTCCATGGTGACGAGCACATACTCGCCGAGCATATCGAGGGTCTTTGCCAGCATCCCCTCGCCAAATTCTATGTTCCGTGCACCCATAAGCAAAGCCTCATTCCATCACGAAACGATATTGCCGACCTTGCGAGTATTGCGGGTCTTGTCGAGATCGATCCCTACGGATATCCCGGCTTCACGCTTGAGGGACCAGTCCCATAAGAGGGAGGGGAGGGGGCTTTTGCTGCGCAGCATCGGCAAGGATCTGCAGGCCCACCCCCTTGAGAAGCACCGCAGAGAGTTTCTCGATCTCCACTGCACGAGAGAGAACGGTCTGTATCGCGGGTCTTGGGTATTCATCAGTACTCAACGGCCTCCGGAAAGGCATGCAGCATGTATTGAGGATGAAGCACCTTGAAGCCCTCCCCGAATTCAAAACCGTGCCCTTCGGCCAGTTTCCGGCACCGCATCTCCTCATACAGCTTGAGCAGAGAGAGCGATTCTTCCGAAAATTGGCTCTTGTGCTCGGCTATGGCCTGGAATTTCCTCTGTCTGTATGCACCCACATCGATCACCACATTGGGCCGGGCGGTATATGAAAACGCCACGCCGTTGATATCGTAGGGCGTATAGCCCCGGTCCACCGCCGCCTCCGTGGTGATGAAGGGGAAGTTGTACAGGATCAGGGCCTCGCTGGCCGCCAGCCCGGTCTTCACATGGTCCTGGTGGGCCTCATAGAGCAGCCAGGGATCGACGGTCAATATGAAATCCGGTGTGAGCATCCGGATGTATTTGATGATCTGCACCCTGGCCTCGAATTGCGACCAGTCGCCCGCATCCGGATAGTCGAGCCAGTAATACGACTTCACCCCGATGATCCTCCCGGCAGCCTGCTGTTCCTGTTTGCGCAGGTCTTGACGCCGGCGCACATCGGCTTGGTCAGCCTGGATAAACCCGGCCGAATCATCCGTTATGGTGAGATAGATGATCTCGACCCCACGATCCGCAAGATAAGCGAGCGTGGCCCCGGCACTGATCTCCATATCGTCCGGATGGGGCTGCACGCACAACAGCCGCTTGCACTCCCGCAGTTCCGGTATGGGTATGACGTCTTTAATGTCCATGTAGCCACCCTCCTTTGATCAAGACCCAAAAGGGATTAATCCCCCAGCGTGCGATCCATCAGATGCTAGCGCAGTCACCCGCTGTGGGTCAAGACCGGAGTCCCGTCCTCGTGGCACCGTCAAAGCCAATGATGATGGCGGATCAAGGGTTTGAGGAAAAAGTCGGAGAAAAAGCTATGCCATGTCGTTTTCTTCTGCCTTCTGCCTTCTCCCCTCTGCCTTAAATAAGGGTTCTTCACACGGAAGCGTACTTTTCGCTCATGATGTACATGTACCCCTCGCC
>CAYGXB010000358.1:0-3413 GCA_964353605.1 uncultured Bacteriovoracaceae bacterium | reverse complement strand
CTAGGGGATATTCTCCAGATTCAGGCTATCTATAACCTGATAGTAACTGACGGAATTAAACTCGGCGATACGCCTGAAGGAATAATCCTTCGGCTACTGCAGATACTATCAATCTTATCAACCAAGTTTATCATTACCAGCACTTTATCAACCGGATTGACAACCACCAGTTCGATAACAAGCGGATTAAATATTACCTCGACTCTGGAGGCTCATTGATTATGAAAGCATTTCAACGCGCAGAGACAATAGTATGTTCAATTACGGTTACAAATTCGTCGGGTGTGTCAACTGACCCAGACACGTCGATGAAAATTGTGATTACCGGCCCGACGGGTTTATCGGTAGTCGCTTCGACAGCCATGACAAATGATGCGGGGACAGGACTTTATCACTACGATTATCAACCTGCTGCGGATGCGCTTCTCGGTAGATACAAGGTGCAATACACAGCCATTGATGGAACACGCACCACTATTCAGAATGATTGGTTTGTGTTGGAGTAAATTATGGCTTATAAAATTAAAACAGAACCGACAGAAGAACCAGTGGATTTAGATTCGGTTAAGCAACATCTCCGTGTGGACACGACCGATGATGATATCTTAATTCAAACTTACATCAAGGCCGCGCGGCTGCATGCCGAGGCGTTCTCTAATCGTGCTTATTGCACCAAGACGATAGAATATTATCTCGATGCTTTCCCGAGCGAAGACCATATTGATATTCCACTTCCCCCACTCGTCAGTATCTCAAGTATAAAATATTACGATACGGCCAACACTGATTATCTATTCCCCCTAGCTCCTGCAGCGGCCAGCACGGTTTATTATGTCGATACCTATAGCGAACCGGGGCGGGTAGTGCTGGTTTATGGGGGTCAGTGGCCTTCGACGACCTTGAGACCAGCTAATGGTGTTTTGATAACCTATGTTGCCGGTTATGGCCTCGCCCAGGTAGTACCACAGAATGTGAAAATGGCGATGTTGCTCTTGATTGGCGATTATTATGAGAATAGAGAAGTCGGGAATGCAGCCCAGGCAACGCCTTTTACGAATCAGGGAACACTCCAGGCTTTCTATAACCTGCTTTGGCCTGAAAGGATAACACCAGTATGAAGACGTTGAAAGTCGGCGAATTCCGCCAGCGCATCATCATCCAGCAGAATACACCGACTGCAAACAGTATCGGCGAGCTCGTCAGCACGTGGACGACCTTCTTGACCGTGTGGGCTTTCGTCGAACCTCGCACGGGCGGGCGATTCTGGGAAGCACAGCAACCGATTGCCGAAGTAGACGGAGTTATCCACATCCGCTATCAGAGCGGAATCACAGCGGCAATGCGGGTGCTTTGGGGGATAAGGATATTTAAGATTCAGGCCATTTCCAATAACGAGGAACGCAATCGCGACCTCCTGATTTTTTATAAGGAAATTCAGCCATGAGTTACTCTGTTTATCTGAAGGGTATTGAGGACCTCGAGAAGAATACCAACAAGATTATTAAAAATCTGAGTGCGGCTAAAACCGAATTGCTTTTGAGCCAGGCGAAGTTGGTTAAGGCGAGGATCAAAGAGAAAGCTCCTCTTGGCCCGCCGACAGATAAGAAACCCGGGAGCCTTAAAGCTGCTACCTATGCCGCAGTTTTACCGGAAACTACTACAAGTGTCACCGTCGCCTTTGCCGGCATCCGGCCTCGTAAAGCCCCTCATGCCCACCTTGTCGAATTTGGGCACGGCGGACCGAAGCCGGCGCCGCCTCACCCTTTTGTCAGACCGGCATGGGATGAGATGAAAGACCAGGTAAATGCCAATATTGCCAGGGGGCTTGGGAAAACAATCGAGGGGGCAATATGATTATAGAAAATGCCGTGCGCACCGCACTTGCCAATGATGTGGCACTTGCCGCCCTGGTTGGAGCGCGAATCTATTATAGTGTCGCCCCGCAGGATACATTAACGCCCTATGTGGCGATGTCTCTTGTCTCAAGTATCCCTGACCATAATTTTCAGGGCGCATCGAACCTTACCCTCGCCCGGTTCCAGTTCTCTATTTTTGCCGCCACCTATCTGCTAACGAAACAAATAGCCGACGCCATAAAGACGGTATTGCAGGGTTATAGTGGTACTTTGGGCGGCGCAGGAGGTGTTGCAGTAAATGGCTGCTTTTATGAAGATGAAGTTGACTTAGATCCTGAACAGCAGACTAATCTTTATGGCCTTGCTGTTGATTATAGATTATGGCACCAATAATAAATAATAATAGGAGGGTTACATTATGCCAGCTTCAAGTGCAATAGCGGGTCACGGAACGACTTTACAACGTGACGGTAACACAATAGCGGAACTCACTCGGATCACACCACCTCGACCTAAAGCGGAAACGATAGACGTATCCAACTTCGCAAGTCCAAGTTATTACCGGGAGTTTAAAAGGGGATTTATTGACGGAGGGGAGGTCGGCATCGAGGGTAATTATATTTCCGGGGACACAGACGGCCAGATTGGGCTGGAAACAGACCGGGATGCGGGAACAGTCCAGGATTTCATTATCACATTAATTGATGGAACGACCTGCACTTTTACGGCAATTGTTATGGATTGTGGGCCTTCCGACATATCTTATGACGGCAAGGTTGGCTTTAGCGCATCTCTTAAAGCCTGTGGCAAACCTGTCTGGGCAGTTACTCTCTCAGTTGATGCTACCACAATAGCCTATGAGGACAGCGTCGGCGCTAAGACTTCACTGCCGGTTTGGGTTGCGACCACTTATCTCTACACTGTGACCATCAACACTGCCAGCACTTATATTAAGCTGACCGTGACCGATGCCACGGCTGCAACCATCAAGGCTCAAGCCTTCCCCGCCGGGGTGGCCGGTCCTGAATATAACCTGACCACAGCGGTGCAGTCCGGTCAGATTGCAGTGGGTGCTGCGGCCACTACCACTAAATTGACGGTGACTGTGACCGACACAGCCAAGTCTCCTAAGACTTATACGATATACGTCGTAAGACCATAACATAAAAACAGTTCAAAGAGGGGCTTGCGCCCCTCTTTGAACTTAGGAGTGGAAATGACAGAAGACAAAGCCACGCCATCCGTTATCATCATGCTCGATAAGGAACGCAAGCTAAATTTAGACTTTAATGCTATGGTGGCTTTTAGCAAAGTCACTGGCAAAAGTTTTCTGAAGGGCGAAGTTGATATAAGAAAATTGAATGATGAAGAGATGCTCACAATGATTTGGGCGATGATGCTCTATGATGATCCGACCCTGACCATTCAACAGTTAGGCCATATAATTGATGCTACAAATATAGAAAGAGTAGCAAATGCAATGATAAAGGCCTTTGTGTCATCCACCCCAGAAGTGGAAGGGGCTTCGCCCCCTTTAATTCCAAGCCCACAACCTGG
>CAYGXB010000357.1:0-3416 GCA_964353605.1 uncultured Bacteriovoracaceae bacterium | reverse complement strand
AACAGCACGCATGAGCTTGTATGGGGCTTCTCGGGGGTAGCGGGCGGCAACGTCCGTCTCATCCTCCTGCAGAACGGGCATGCGGCGGGCGTTATTGCCGAAAACGTTCCGCTGGTATCGGGGCGCTATGCCTGGCGGGCAGGCGCCGTGCTGAACGGAACGGTGCAATCAGGCGTCGGTTATGCCCTCCGCATGCAGAACATGCAGGGCGTAACGCTCGCTGACTCGCGCGGGACCTTCAGTCTTTTTCAGACCACACCACAGGCGTCCGGATCGGTTCAGGTCTGGCAGCCTCAGGTAACCGGCCAAACACCCGGACTTCAGCAGGCGCCCGCAGGGCAGACCCCTGCCGGTCTGGGCCAGGCCCAGCCGGGCGTGCAGTCGTCCCAGACCGGGTCGGCAGGCGGCGGCTCCTCATCGGCGGGGGAGCAGATGCACACGAACAAGCCCTTGCTGCCGCCGGATTTCGAACTGCTCGAAATCATCCAGCGCTTCGAATACCTGTCCACCTTCCGCTACCCATTCCCCGCCAACCGGTGTGAACTCGTCGTCCGCAACAACGGCGGCGACTTTCACGGCACCCTCCAGGTGGACCTCACCTATGACGAGGGGGACATTGATCATATCTGGAGGATCTACGATCTGCCCGCCGTCGACATCAAGGCTGGACAGACCCGGCATCTCATCGTGGAGCCTATCCCACAAATTCAGTCCTCGTGGGCCTGCAGGCCCACATTGATCTTCCTGCTCAATCCCTTGCGCCGCGTGGAGGAGATCAACACCGCCAACAATCACAAGATGGCACGCTTCTGCACCGACCCGGGTATGAGGCATACTGCCCAGCATAGCTGGCACCCGCTTGCGATCGAAATCATCCAGGGCGGCACCACCCATCGCATGACTGTGGGACAACAGGCGGCCCTCAAGACCGGCCCGGCCACGCTGCGCTTCACCCTGGAGAACTGCAGCTGCTACTGCGAAACCTACCGGCTGCGCATCAGCGGCGATCCGCTCCGATCGAACATCGAACAGACCGTCACCATGCCCAAGCCGGGGCAGCAGACCTTCACCTTGCAGATGGACCTGGCTAATACATCCGGGCAATACAAGCCCTTCTACATCCTGTACACGGATGACATCTCCAACCCCAATCCTTTCTGGATCTCGACGGCGATCAGCTTCCGCCTCAAGGTCAACAACTGAAGCGTGATGCTTTTATGGCGGTAAAAAAGCGCCTTCCCAGCCTTGCATGGGTAGTCTGCATACCGTTTTTGCCAGGCATGGTTTTTCCCGTTGAGATCGAGCCGGGAACCGCACGGCAATGGCATGCGCCGTGGATTTGGACGGCCGAGGACGGGCCGAAGAATACCTGGGTCTGTTTCCGGAAATCATTCGAGCTCGCCGAGGTTCCTGCTTCCGTGAAGGCAGCCATTGCAGTGGATTCGAAGTACTGGCTGTGGATCAACGGCAGGCTGGTCGTCTTCGAGGGCGGGCTGAAACGCGGACCAACCCCGGTCGATACCTACTACGACGAGGTGGAGATCGCGCCGCACTTGAAAAAGGGTCAGAACTTTATCGCCATCCTCGTCTGGTTCTGGGGCAAGGACGGGTTCTCCCACAAGAACAGCGGCAAGGGCGGGCTCCTGTTCGAGGCGGATATCGGCGAAACAAAGGTGCATTCCGATCAGACATGGAGGCTTACGATGCACCCTGCCTATCAGCAGACCGGTTGCTTCGATTATCCAAAACCGAATTACCGCCTCCCGGAATCCAACGTCACGTACGATGCGCGGGATGATATCCTCTCGGGATGGACAGAGCTTGAGTATGACGATTCCGCCTGGGGCAGGGCGGTCGCAAAGGGGGTCCCTCCGGTGGCGCCCTGGAACAATCTCTGGAAACGGCCGATCCCGCAGTGGAAGTACACGGGGCTCATCGCGTATGTCAATGAAGCCCAATTCCCCGCCCAGGGGACCGGGAAGATCATACGGGCCAGGCTCCCCTACAACGCCCAGGTGACGCCCTACCTGAAGATCGAGGCTCGTGCAGGTCTCAAGATCGATATCCGCACGGATGACTATACGGGCGGCGGCTCGTATGCCGGCGGATTGTATACGGAACCCAGTGTCCGGGCGACGTATATCACCCGGGCGGGCGTCCAGGAGTTCGAGTCGTACGGATGGATGAACGGCCATGAGGTGTTCTATAGGATTCCGAAGGGCGTGAAGATCCTGGCCCTCAAATATCGCGAATCCGGCTATAATACCGAGTTCGTGGGCGCTTTTGCCTGCAGCGACCCCTTCTACAATGTCCTTTGGGAGAAATCCAGACGGACACTCTATGTAAACATGCGCGACTCGTTCATGGATTGCCCCGAGCGGGAGCGGGCGCAGTGGTGGGGCGATGTCGTCATCGATATAGGCCAAACCTTCTCTGCCTTTGATCAGAGCGCGCATGCCCTTATCCGTAAGGCGATCAGCAACCTCGTCAATTGGCAGCGCTGGGATGACACCCTGTTCTCCCCGATCCCGGCCGGAAACTGGGATAAGGAGCTCCCCGTCCAGATGCTTGCCAGTATCTCTCCCTTCGGCTTCTGGACGTATTACCTCCATACCGGAGACCCTGAGCCCTTGCAGGCGGCCTATCCCCATGTGAAACGCTACTTAAGCCTCTGGAGCCTCGATAAAGACGGGCTCGTCATGCACCGCAAGGGGGGCTGGGACTTGGGCGACTGGGGGAAGAACATCGACATGCGCCTGCTCGATAATTGCTGGTATTATCTGGCTTTGCAATCTGCGCTCAACATGGCCGAGCTTAAAGGAGAGACGGGCGATGTCGCGGGGTGGAAATCCAAGATGCAGAGCATCGCGGACAATTTCAACCGGGTGTTCTGGAACGGCAAGGCATACCGCTCGCCCGGTTACCGGGGCAAGACCGATGACCGGGGAAACGCACTGGCGGTTCTGACCGGCCTGGCTGATTCCGCCAAGTGGCCCCTCGTCCGCGAGGTCCTGCGCACGCAGCGGCATGCGAGTCCCTGTATGGAGAAATACATGCTCGAGGCGCTCTATCGGATGCACGCGGATCAGGATGCCCTGGACCGGATGAAGGCAAGATATCGGGAAATGGTCAATGACCCGACCTGCACGACCCTCTGGGAACTGTGGGAAAAGGGGGGGCCGGGAACCTATAATCATGCCTGGGCCGGAGGGCCGCTGACGTTGCTCTCCCAGTATGCCGCCGGCGTGGCGCCGGATACGCCCGGTTTCGCCGCCTATCACGTCCTCCCGCAGGAAGGCGGGCTCGATCGCGTCGATGCCGTGGTTCCGTCCGTGAAGGGGAATATCCACGTCATGCTAAAAAAGGATGCCGTGCAATATGCGCTTTCCCTCTTCTCACCGCCCGATACCCGCGCG
>CAYGXB010000356.1:0-3421 GCA_964353605.1 uncultured Bacteriovoracaceae bacterium | reverse complement strand
GTGACCACCAGGATATCTGGATCGTCTTCATACTGGTCGGCGAAGGTATAGCTCTTGCCGTCGCTGCCGCCGCCCACGCCGTACCATTTCATGTAGGATTCCCTGTCGGCCACGTCCGGGAGCTTGTCGGCGGGTATGTCGACCTTGAATTCCGCCGGAAACTGCCATGTGGCCCCCCGTACCATGACCCCGTTCTTGATCGTATTATCCGCATAGAGCTCGTCGACATTCTGCTCCTCGGCTGTATCGCTGAATGGCTTCAGCTTGAGGATCTGCGGCAGGAGCTCGAGCTGCTGGGTGATGGGGAGCAGATCATAGCCTTTGAATGCCGGCTCGCTCATCCCGGCTTCGAGCACCACGGCGTTGCCGTATTGTGCGCTGCCCTCTTCCGCGGCCACGACATAGTTCCATGGCATGCCGCGTTTGAACTGCCGTACGCGTTCCACAGCCTGGTCGATGTTTGCACAGTGCTGGAGGAGTTCCCGCATGATGATGAGGCAGCCCACCCCAGGCTCGGTGGCGAAGGCGCCCGAAAGGGATATATCCACGCCCACGGAGAGTCCCTGGCTGTTCAGGCCGACGGTCTGGCCGACAAAGCCCGGAGCGGCCACCGTGGCGAACGGGTACCCATACGCGGTTTCGGGGAGGAATACCATAACACAGGATTCGTCCTGGAACACACCACCCGTTGAGAACATGAAGTCGCGGCCGTGGAAGGTCTTGTCTCCCACTGTCGCGTTACCCGTTACCATGAAGCCATTGCAACCGAACTTCAAAAACGGAAAGGCCTGCATCTTGGGGAATATGACCCTGTTATCAGGGGTAACCTGGATTTCCTCGGTCCCGAAATTGCCATTCCTATATGTTTTCGCACCATTGGCGATCAGTATCCTCAAGAGATCCCCGATCTGTCTCAGGGTCTCGGGGTCAAGGGTGAAATTGAAGATGAATTTGGCCACGAAACAGAAGAGTCCGTCAATGCCCTCGCTCACGGCGAAGACGTCATTATAGCTGACCCGGTCGGTCTTGCCCATCTCCCGGAAGGCCGCATTGGCGCCGTCCGTTACCCCCTCGATTTCATCAAGCACGTATGGCGGTATCGTGGACGTGTCGATGCGGTTTTCCTCTACCGCCTTTTCCGTCCGCTCCTTTTCCTTGTTGACCATCTTTTCGATGTTCTCGTAGAACCATGAAAAGAGACCGTCTGTCAGTGGGCCCGACGGGTCGATGCTTATGCCGAGCAATCCGAACTGCGCGAAGAGGGCCTCTTTGAGGAATTTGGTCGTCATGTTCCTCGTACCTTCCGGCCGCAGATAGCCTTCCTGGAACCCCATGCTGTAGGGTGTGCCGGTCAGTACGAGACAGTGTTTGGGAACATCCTTCACCCAGGCGTCGACCTCCACCCAGTTCCCGTCCTTATCCTGGACCTTCTTCTTGCATTCCCACTGCTGGGGGTCGGTCGGATCGGCATCGTCGGACTTCGGTTTTGCATACCCCCAGTAACATCCGTTTGACGTCTTGCCTTTATAGACGCCGAGGTAGCCGGTATAGTCCCTGCCGGTTGTAGCGTCACGGCAGGTGACCGAGTCGACCAGTTCGATCCCCTGGGATGCGAGGATATCCGCTATGCCCTTCTGCGCCTCGCCTCCGCCTGTGATGTTGTTCGAGTTCCCGTTTGAGCTGCTCGATGAGCACCCGAAGAGCACAAAGACCATGACGATCATGACCAGGATCCCGTAGAGAACCCTTCTCATATCTCCCCCCCCCTAGCTATGTATTCAATGTAGCGGGTAGTGCTCAGCAATATATTGTAACATTTTGCAAGTAACATGCCCAGATAATATTTGTCAACATATTGAATTTATTGATTCTCTATCTGCTTTGCAAGCCCAGTGGCATTATTTTTCACTTTTGTTGAAAATATTTTCTCAAATATGCCAGATGATACAGTTGTCACCCTGTTCAATATAAAAATGCGCTCGATGCCATGTTCCAGAGGGTGCGCATTTTGGAGTGGACAGTTGCTAATGAATGGTTTTTATTCTACCGATATGGGGAGATATAAAACAGGAGGTTGAGATATATGAGGTGTCCGAAGTGCAGTTACATAAGTTTTGATTATCTGGACCGGTGCAAGAGCTGCGGGGAAGACCTGGTTCCCATGAAGATCAAACTCAACATCTATAGCAAACCGCCGGAGATCGATGTCAGCGCGGATGGATTTATGGTGGGCAAGGTGACCGAGGAGAAGAAGGAGATGCTCACCGGTGCCACCGCCAAGCCGCGCGATGTGTCCATGGATGACGTGCTGAAGGAAGAGGGCGCTAAGCTGGAGAGCTTCGACTTCGGTGAGGACAAAGATAAAACTTCTTGACAACCCCCCTCGAATTCAATAGACATCTCTACCAATGCCGAGGTAGCTCAGTTGGTAGAGCAGAGGACTGAAAATCCTCGTGTCGGGGGTTCAATTCCCTCCCTCGGCACCAGGAAATAAGCTAATCTATGAGGGCCGATTCCAAATTGATAATTGCTTGGGTAGCACATGGGTAGCACCAGAAAAAATTGATCTCGATAGCTGAACCAGGCTTTTGATCGTTCCTATATTACCCTGCAGATAGATGCCTATCTGCATCTTGATCAGCATTCCAATTTTTCCTGAGTCTCACGTCATCGTTCCTTTGCCTCATCCTGTACACATTTTTAACTAAACGACCCTCGACTGTAAGGCGAGGGGTTTCAAGAAGGGTCGATTTGAAATCGACTATCATCTACCACTGGTTCGCCTTCCTGCTCCTCAATGTATTTCTGAATCATCTCGTCGGTTATGTTTCCTGAACTCACGGCAAGATATCTTCTGGCTCATAAGTGCCGTCCCCAAAACTGCTTTCTCAGATGGGCAAACTCGGAGAGAAGCATGCGCGAACTGATTCCCTTCATCCATTGCATGATCTTACTGACTTCCTGAGTAAGATGGTACCCGACAAACATATGCACATGGTCGCTGGATACCTTCCCAGATATCACTTCTAACACATGCTCTATCGCTATCTGTCGCAACACGTCTCTTACCCGTATCGCTACTTCCCCAATCAACACCTTCTTCCGGTACTTCGGTATCCACACAAGGTGCACCTTTAAATCCGTTTTCGTATGTGCGCCAACCCTATAACGTCGCATAGCGACATATATAATCTTCTCTTCGCCTGAAGGCGAGGGATTTCAACCATCCCCGAAAGAGACATTAGAGCCGATTTGATCCTAACTTGTGATTTTTGATTTTTATCCCCACCCTGTTCCCAGTATGCCCGGGAATGATGAATAAAAGAAAAGGCCCCAGGTTACCCTGGAGCCTCCCCGTCTTTATGTATTATTTGTATGATTGATAGATTCTTCTATCCCGGTGTCGCTTTGGCCGGGGCAT
>CAYGXB010000355.1:0-3425 GCA_964353605.1 uncultured Bacteriovoracaceae bacterium | reverse complement strand
TGGGTGCTCGACGTCATATCCAGGATATCATCGATAGCCTGGAAGGCTCGCCCAAGGTGAAGGCCATAGCTAACCATGGACTGGATCTGATCAGCTGTCCCCCCCCCTATTCTGGACCCGGCATAGATGCTGAGCTCAAAGAGTTTGGCGGTCTTCTGGGCGTAAATACGCTCTATCTGAGCTATGGAAAGCTCTTTACCCTCCGCCATGATATCCTCATACTCCCCTTCCAGGAGGCCGTTCATACCGCATGCGTCAGCCAGGAACAGGGAGAGATCTGCCCGGACCTCAGGGCTATAGTCCGATGAACCGATGATAGCGAAGGCGGCAAAGATGAGGGCATCACCCGCGAGTATTGCTGCCGCTTCTCCGAAAGCCTTGTGACAGGTCGGCATACCCCTGCGTATATCGTCATTGTCTATGGCCGGGAGATCATCATGGATCAGGCTGAAGGTATGGACCATCTCGACGGCGAGCGAAGCCTGCAGAGCCTGCTCAGTCCTTCCGTTCAAGGCCTCACAGGCTAGCATGGTGAGGACCGGTCGCAGCCTTTTACCTCCTGTGGATAGGCTGTAAGCACATGCAGCATGAAGCGTCGAGAACTGCTTCAAATCGGCGAGGTATATTCTGAGATACCTCTCAAAGAGAGCTCTCTTCTCAGCAACAATTGCACCAATATCCAACTTTACATCTCCCACCCAAGCGAAAATACCATGACAGGAGGCATCCTTCAAGGCATATTAGGCACAAAGTGACAAAGGCACAAAGGGACTGCGTTGAGAAGTAGACATTCATAGCATGTTCATCAGGTTACTATCGATACACTTTCTCAAGACGTAATGAATTGCACCCAGTTTCTATACCTTGAGTTTTGTTCCTTGGGTTTACTTATGTGATTTTCTACCGCTGGGCCTTTGCAACTGATTCATTCTCAGCCTTTCGACAGCTCCTGATAGAGCATCATGACGGTGTTTACGTAAACCTGGCTGTGATTATAATGCCAGATGGCCTTTCTCAGCCTTTCCTCTCCAGCCTCCTCGTCCCATCCGGCGAGTTTCAGGTAGTTTGCTATGCTTGCCATGGCATCTGTCATATTGAACGGATCCCGCACCCCGTCAAAGTCCCCGTCTATGCCAAATTTCAGGAAGCTCGAGGGGATAAACTGGGCTGGTCCTATCGCCCCGGCATAAGAACCCTTGATCTCGAATGGGTCCATATCGATAGCACGGGCGAGCTTCATGAGCTCACAAAGCTCATTCAATGCCCATTCGCCTTTCTTTATTGCCCAAAGGGCCGTCGCGTCGTCCGCGAGTTCAGGATATTTTTCCTTATTGGACTCGATGACGATGGAAAGATAGTCCGGATCGATGCATGCCGCGAGGTTGAGGAGAGCATTAAAGGCATAGTATTTCTCATAATACTTGCCAAGCTTGGATTCTACGATGAGGATTGCGGTTACCGCCCCGGGAGAGACGCCATACTGGTATTCAAGCAGGGTGAGGAGTTCTTCCTGGTCCTTCATGAACTCCCTTCCAAGATCAATATATTTGGCATCAATGTAAAGGGTGGGTCTTTTTTCCGTTGCCGCCCTCTTTTGTGCAGGCTGTGGCGCTTCTTTTGGTTGATACAGATTTTTAATGATGATCTCGTTATCGTAGTATAGCCGCGGATCATTGAGCATCTCATCGACGAAAGGCCGGTCGAACCCTTTATCCACCAGGAGGTTTTCAAGAAAAGACCTGCCAGGCGTATCCTCGGCGAATACAGGCAGGCACAAAGCCCCTATCATCAAGGATATGATCAGAGCGCATCTCTTCATGATGCCAATCCTTTCATGTCTATGACCATATCTCGTATTCCATGCTTTCTCAAGAATCTTTCGCTCTTAACGGAAGAAAGAAACCAAGGCACAAGGGGGAACCCCTTTTTGTAAGCAAGGATCCGCCCTTACCAGCAGGCATGTTGCGCTACGCATCTCCCTGAATCTTAGGAAGGAGGCTTACGTGAAACCATTTCGTAGAAAAGGGATTACCCCGTAGATGCAAAAGCTTGACTTGTGCTATCGGGGCGTCATAAAGGTGGATTATGAAGCGGGTGCTCATAGCCAACAGGGGAGAGGTCGTCCTCAGGGTGTTGCGGACAGCTAAGGAGCTGGGGTTAGAGACCATTGTGGTCTATTCCGAGGCGGACAAATACATGGAATACCTCGCCTATGCCGATGAAAAGGTGCAGATAGGCCCGGCGCATGCGGCGAAGAGCTATCTGAATGTGGACGCCATCATGAGCGCCGCCGTGACCTGGAAGGCGAACGCCATCCATCCCGGCTACGGCTTCCTGTCTGAAAACCCGGTCCTCGCCTCGCGCTGCGAGGAGCATGGGATTGCCTTTATCGGCCCTTCCAGCACGATGCTCAAGACCATCGGCAACAAGTCGCGGACTAAAGAGGTCGCGCAGTCGCTCGGCATTCCCACCATACCGGGCTCTTACGGTTTTCTCGCGGATGTCGATCAGGCAGTTTCCCTGGCCCGGCAAACCAGCTTCCCGGTCATCCTCAAGTCACTCTACGGCGGCGGCGGGCGCGGGATGAAGGTAGCCTACGAAGAAGCACAGTTGCGATCCCAGTTCGCCAACGTCAGCAGCGAGGCGAATGCGGCCTTCGGCCGGAGCGAGATCTATATCGAGCGTTACATTCCTTCACCACGGCATCTCGAGGTCCAGATACTCGCTGACGGCCATGGGAATATCGGGATCCTCGGGGACAGGGAGTGCTCCATCCAGAGGAGGCATCAGAAGATCATCGAGGAAGCGCCGATCCCGAACATAGAAAAACATATCCGGGAAGACATCTGGACCTGGGCGCGCAAGATCATGGCATCATTGGAGTTCGAGGGTTTGGGAACGGTGGAATTTCTCATGGATCAGGACGGCAAAATCTATTTCCTCGAAATAAACGGGAGACTCCAGGTAGAACATCCGGTAACCGAGATGATCACCGGTATCGATATGGTCAGGGAGCAGATCCTGGTCGCCGCGGGCAGTCATATCGATACCGCGACCCCTGCAACCTCCGGCCATGCGATCGAGTGCCGGCTGAATGCGGAGGACCCCTCCATAAATTTCATGCCGACGACAGGAACCATCAGCAGGCTGCATCTCCCCGGCGGGCCGGGGGTCAGAGTGGATACCCACCTCTTCCGCGGATGCGAGATCACCCCATACTATGACCCGCTCCTTGCAAAGCTCATAGCCCACAATACCACGAGAGCCGGGGCGCTCATGCGCATGGTGAGACTGCTTGATGAGACCATCATCCAGGGGATCACCACGAACAAGGATCTGCTGATCAAGCTCCTGAAGAACGAAAAATTCCGTGAAGGCAACGGCGATACCTCACTGGTCAAGGAAGTGCTGACCGTATGAGCCAT
>CAYGXB010000354.1:0-3432 GCA_964353605.1 uncultured Bacteriovoracaceae bacterium | reverse complement strand
ACGCTCTGACACCCCCCTCTTCAGCCTTGAAGAAAAAAGGCCCGTTCATGATTTTGACGTGCTCGGCTTTTCCCTGGTGTATTAGCTTTTCTACACCTCGGTCGTCAGGATGCTCAAGCTGGCGCGCATACCCTTCTATGCCGCCGAACGGGGTGCAGGCCATCCCATTGTCATCGCCGGGGGGACATCCACCGCGAATCCTGCGCCATTCCTCCCCTTCTTCGACCTCGTGGTGATCGGCGACGGCGAAGAGGTGATCGGCGAGATTGCGAAGACCTGCCTCGAGACACAGGACCGGGCGGAGCGGCTCGATGCCCTCTCGAGGTTGCCCGGCGTCTTTCGGCCGGGGGTTATGCAGAGGCCCGTCAGGCGCATCCTCACCGATCTCGACCGGTATCCTTTCCCGCACGCGCTCGTCGTACCGAACATCGCCATCGTGCATGACCGGTTCGGGGTGGAGGTTGCACGGGGCTGCACCCGCGGGTGCCGCTTCTGTCAGGCGGGCTTTATCTACCGGCCTTACCGGGAACGCGCTTTTCCCGAGGTCGTGGGAACCTTTCAAAGGGGCCTCGTCGCCACCGGCTATGACAATATCGCCATGCTCGCCCTCTCCATCACCGACTTGAGCTACCTCGGCGCCCTCATGCAATCGCTCTTCTGCCCTTCGCGGGAGGTCGCGGTGGGGGTGCCGTCCATGCGGGTCGAGGGGCTGACGGATGAGGTGGCGCGGATCATCGCCGCGGTGAGGAAGCCGGGGTTCACCCTGGCGCCCGAGGCAGCTACCGAACGCCTGCGGTCGGTCATCAACAAGGGCAATACGGAGGAGGATCTCTTCCGTACGGCACGGATGATCAAGGGCTTGGGGTGGCGGGGGATGAAGCTGTATTTCATGATCGGGCTCCCCACAGAAAGGGATGAGGACATCGAGGCCATATGCTCTCTCTCCCGGGCGCTCGCCCAGGAGTTCCAGGGCGGTGTCACTATCAGCATGTCCGCCTTCAACCCGAAACCATTCACCCCGTTCCAGTGGGAGGAACAGGTCTCGATGGAAAGGCAACGAGAGATCCTTGCCTTTTTACAGGGTCGCCTCAGGGCCCGAAACCTGTCGCTGAAGTGGCACGATCCCCACCTCTCCTTCCTGGAAGGGATATTTTCACGGGGGGATGCGCGTCTTGCCGATGTCATCATGCGGGCGGAGGAGCGCGGAGCCTACCTCGACGGCTGGTCGGACACCTTCAACCTTCATGCCTGGTTAGATGCCTTCGCGCAAGTGGGTCTCGATCCGGAAAGCTATCGGCAGCCCCGCCCTCCCACTGCCGAACTCCCCTGGGATTTCATCGATATGCGGATTGGCAAGGACTTCCTGGTGCAGGAAAGACAGCGCGCGTATGCCGCGCTCCAGACGCCGGACTGCCGCTCCTCCGCCTGTTCCGCCTGCGGGGTATGCGGCGGCGATGTCGCGAATGTGATCAAGAAAGAGGCAAGCCCCTCCCCCCTATTCCCTGCATTGGAGAAGGGCCGCTGCCCCTATATGATCGGGGTGACGAAGGAGGGCCTGCTGAGCCTCATCGGTCAAAGAGACTGGATTGAACTCCTCAAACGGGCCATACGGCGGTCAGGATTGCCGGCCAGCTACACGGAAGGGTTCAGCCCCACCATGCGGCTCATCCTGATCCCGCCGATACAGCTGGGCATTGCTTCGCAGAGCGAATACTTCCAGGTGGAACTCAGGAATGCAATGCCCCCGGAGAAGATCATGGCCGCGCTTGCGGCCCATCTGCCGATGGACGCCAGGGTATTCTCCTGTGCCCCCGGGGGGCTGAAACCGGTGCAGGCCTATATATTCAAGCTGCTCAGGCCCCAAAGGCTATCCATACCGGAGGATGCCTGCATCCGGAAGGGTTCCGCGGGGCTCAGGGTCTGGGATTTCCTGGAGTGCGTGGATGACGAGACCATGTGTATACGGTTTGTCGATGGCCGGACGCTCTCCCCTGTTGTCATCGTCAATGCCTTCGGCTCTTCCCCCATCGATCTTCAGGATGTCGTCAAAGTCGCGACCATCTTTTAAGGAAGATTCCAAATCGAAATTTTCAAAACTCCCGGCACCTCTGAATCTACAGGAAGGCTAGACGTCCACAGGACCTTGGTTTCCCTTGCGGCCAAGGAGGCTCGAGGTATTGAAGATTGGGCATGCATACCCATGTGCATGCATAATGCGATCCCCTCACCCCTTCCCTCTCCCCCCAAAATCAGGGGGAGAGGGTGCGGGTGAGGGGGCCCCCTGTGTGTTATCGTATTTGTATGAATGCAACCCGGTATCAGGTTTTATCTTGCGGCGGGCGCTGGTTCAGGATGCCGAAGCCCATGATCCGCATGGTTTTGGTCATGATCTGCTTCGGGGTGAAGTCCTTGAGGGTTTCGGTCTTGGCGTAAGTCCCCGCCTGGTAAATCTTGTAGCCGATATAGGCGGCTATCCTGCTGTCGCACTCCACGAAAATGCCCTGATCGATGGAAGCCTGTATCATACTCTGTAGGAGTTCCACCACAAAGGTCTCGATCTCCATCACGTAGCGCTCATGCAGGTAAGGGGGGAGCCCCAGCTCGTTCCCGCGCATGATATGCATGAGGAAGTCATCCTTTTCATAGAACTCGATGGCGTTCGCCCAGATCTTGGCCATCCTTTCGAGAGGACTGTCCAGCTCATCAAGGCCCTGGTTAATGTTCTTTTTCAGGGTCTCGATTTCCATCCGGATGACCTCCTCGAGTATCTCGTCCTTGCTGGCATAGAAATGGTAAAGGACTGGCTTGGCCAAGCCGGTCTTGGCGGCAATATCGCCCATGGTGGTGCCCTTGACGCCGTTTTGTGCGAAAAGGACCTTGGCGCTCTCCAGGATTACTGCTCTGCGGGCGGCTTGCTCCATTATCTGATCTTAAACTTAAATGCCCCTCCATGTCAAATGATACAGGGGAATTTTTTTGGGAGGACAGCATCCCCGGTATCGGCGCTCAGGAAGGGATCAGCGGGTCTGGATCTCGTAGATGAATCCCGAAGGGTATTGGAACGACTCCCGGCCGTAGAGCGCCCTGACCCGCGACCAGGAGAGGTAGGCCTGGTGCCGCGCCCGTGTGATGCCGACATACAAGAGGCGTCTTTCCTCCTCGACATCCGCGGTGTTCTGCAGCGATCGCGAGTGTGGCAGGAGCCCCTCCTCCAGCCCGAGGATGAAGACGTAGTCGAACTCGAGACCCTTGGACATATGGAGGGTCATCACGCTCACCTTTTCCCCCTGCGCCATGTCCGCATTATTGATAAGGGCCTTTTCTTCGAGATAGCAAATAAGATCGTTCTCGCCCTCGGCGCTGGCAATGAGCTCACGGATATTGGTGAGCCGATCCTCGCCGTCGATCTCGTTCTTGAGCTCGTCCTCCAGG
>CAYGXB010000353.1:0-3446 GCA_964353605.1 uncultured Bacteriovoracaceae bacterium | reverse complement strand
AGGACTGCGCCCGCCTTTTTCTTTCAGGATTCCACCAACAACATATTGGCAGTCCTCAATAGCCTTTTTGAGCGCGGAGATCCTCGGGGTTTCTTTTCCAAACTTTTCATCCACAATAATATCCAGTTTCGAGAATGCCTCCATGCATGCATCGAGATCATCAGCCAGTGCTATATAATAATCTTTTGAGGACTGACTAACAGCGGAATCAAAGACCTCAGATGTTATCTTGCCTTCACCTGCCTTCTGCCTGGATTCCTGCCACTTGTACCAGGAATAGCCAGTCGTGACCTTGTCGTCAGTAATAGGGATATCTCTGATTGTTGGAGATACCTTATCGTTGAGGAACTCCAACGGGCCTAATCGATATTCCAGGTCTCCATCCTCCGGCAGGGGATAGAGGGTCTCCCAATAATCGCCAATAAATGCAACAATAATGGTGAGTCCTACTGCAAGACCACCAAATCCTTCCTTTTTAATCAAGGCTTCAGTAAGCCAGGCCGCGATCTGGAGATCCTTGGTTTTTTCTTGGAGTGCTTTTGTTGTGACCTTGATCACCATGTCCCAATCTGATTTTTTAATTTCATGCTGCCAGTCGCCCTGATTGAGCTGGTCATCCGCCCGTCTAGCCTCCTTGATCTGTTCGTAGAATGGTGAATAACGCACATCCTCGCCGGCGGGGTTCTCCCCCGGGATCGGTGTAAGAATGGCATCAATATCCGTCTTGTCCATCTTCATCATTCACGGCCTGGGAGCTGAAAGGAGGTCTCCCTAATATCGAGGATCGCCCGATCCTCCTGGCCAATCTGGTATACGTGCTGGCCCACGCCTTTTGATAATCCCCCGCCCAGTGGCACCCAATCCGTGAGTCTGCCCATCTTTATCTGTTCATTCGCATGCTGGAAGGACTCCGGATAGAGAACCGGCAGGCAGCAGTTCATGGTAAGTCCCGACCAGGTGGTGATGCTCGCCATGACCCAGATGAGGTCAAAGGATGTCTTGGGCTCATGGATCACGAGCTCCCGGATGGTTTCAAAGGGTATCCACACATAGCGCTCGTGCACAAATGCCTCAAGGAAGGCATAAAGCCGCGCATCGGTATCACAGCATCCTTCAAACCTTTTCGAGTTTAGCGTACCTGAGATGAATGGTCTCGCCTTGTCGATCTTCTTGACAAGATTTTTAGCATCATCATACTTGAGGTCCTTTATGTCATCGAGGTACTCCAAATACTGCCCGAAGTAGGAAGGGGGCTCGGGCATGACCGAGGGTTGTTGGATACGCTGCATAACTTTGAGCCGCTCTTTCTCTGCCGTGATGATGTCCAGGTAGGCATGCACTCCGATGGCTCGGCTTGGATCCTGTGTGGAGATCATATCGAGGTGACGCAGAGCCTTATCCCACTCTCCGTGGAGTGCAAGCACCTGGAACAGGAGTGTCCTGTTGCCTACATTACCCGGTGCAGACCTTACCTCTTCATTCAATGCCGTGCGGGCTTCAGAAAGACGGCCTGCTCGCATGAGATCTTTCGCCGTCATATTAAAAAAACCTCTCAGTCATTTTTCTCTAACATAACTAATCAGGAATGTGAAGGTAAATAGAATATTGAAAATGCATAGAACAATTAAGAACCCGCATAAAAGAAAATCCTTTCTTCATACTATACGTAATAATATTTCCAAATAGCCTCTATCCTGACTGTAAAATTTCTTACTCCTGCTTATAGTTCCACTGCCCACAGCTTCTTAAAATCCGCCATATTCAGAGAGCGGGTGAAAATGACCAGGAAAGATTGTTCAGCCGGCCCCCCGATGAAGACCGCATCCGGGATGTGGTGCGATCTTGACTTGAAGAGCATGAGACATTGTATGATCTCTTCCCGTGGATCACCGGTACCCTTCAGGGGAATAGAGAGTATCCCATCCTGTTGCTGGGGCAGCTCTGAGCCAGATTCCACCACAAACTGCCCCTCCTCAGGCAAAGAGGGGTTAGGCAACCGCTCGATATCCTTCTTGAGTTCGGTGAGGTCGAACACCCGCTTGGCACAGAGATATTCCATACGCTCCCAGAGGGTATCGAATGCCAGGGGCAGAATCTCCCAGCGTGGCTCCCATCCTTCAAGCGGGCCTGATCCCAGAATGATAAAGGGAAAAGGCCGGCCAACACCATCATGGCTGTTCCGCAAAAGGCCGCAGGATAACTCTGCTCTCTTCATCCCCTTGGCAAAGAATCGCCAGGATCGATGTGTAGTATCTTCGTTAACCTTGTGGTAACCCTCCTCTACCCACCTGGAGAATACATGCAAAAGCGGCGTTTCCTGCCCAAGGCTTATGTAGTCTTTCACAATGGGATGTTTGCCCGCGGCCCCCCATGTCCAGTCTTGCATCGGTTTTATTGGGCTATGCATTTCACGATCGTGAGCGGTACCTGCGTAGGCTGGGCCAGGGCAGGCTTAGCCTGATTGATAATGGACTCGTGTCCGCTAAACCGGTACTGAACCCTGATGTACTGAATGCCCATGGCCCTCAGGGCTGAGGACTGCTGTGGAAAATCTACCGGATAGAAGGTATGCTGCCCGTTGCCGAAGTCCATGAGGAACTTTGCAAATGCCTCCGGGCCTGTATATAACCTTGTCAGGACGAGATTCCCGACCTCGATGGTAAACACAACGCCATTGCACTGTGCCGACCAGGTAAATATCTTGGACACAGGATAGTTCATATTCACGAGGCTCTGAACCTGGCTACCACACTGGATTTCGAGCCGTGTGGCATGCGGCTGCATGCGCGCACTATCGTTCGCCTCCGTGGGCAGGCCGCTTATGGTGACATTGTTCTCCGATACCGGTGTTAAGGCAGCCAGGGGAATTCCCACTTTCGCACTGGAAAAGAAGGTGAGGAATGCTGCTTCAAAGGGCAACGTCCGTCCGAGAACCTCCCGTGGATAATAACCCCTTTTCAGGTCTCGGCCGACAAAGGGTGCTGCCGTACCTTTGATGAACTTGGTTGCCAGGCCATCCGGAGCAAAGAGGAGCTGATTCAACTGTGTCGGATCGGATATATCTTGGATATCCACCAGCACCTCTTTCTCCCAGAGACCCTGGAGATGGCATGCGGTTTCCTGGCATGTATAGGCCCAGAGGAAATCAAGCGGCCCATAAACAAGGTTCCAGAAACCTTCAGAAGGGACCTCGCTTGCGATGTTCAGGCGTCTATAAGCATTCTGGACAGCGACGAAGGGTGACTGTGAGGGGTCCTCGCTGAATGCTACCGTTGCCGCCTGGAATGCCGCTGCCCTCGAATTGGTAACGGATGAGGCTATCTTACCAAGCGCACCCTGGTAATCCTTGAAGGCCCGTGCGGCATCGAACTTAAGACTGGGGATGCCCGCCGCCTGCTCCTTGCCGATCTTTCCCTGGATCTTTTCCTTGAGTTTCAAAAGGTCGC
>CAYGXB010000352.1:0-3449 GCA_964353605.1 uncultured Bacteriovoracaceae bacterium | reverse complement strand
ATCCGGCAGGATAGCCGGATTGGACGTGCCGAAGGCACGCCCGAAGGGCGAGCGCAAGGGATGGCGCTCGTCACTCCCACGTTGGGGAGAGGGGACTCTTGATACATTGGGGAAGAACTCTTTTTTTATCACAAAGAGACCGTGGGCTCAAATACGTACGCTTGTGCCGGGTGAACCCCTTTTCTTATGAAAGATGCTTGACGGATTGACATCATGGAATCTCTCCCATAATACTGAAGACAGGTGGATGGCGGTTTTTGGAAAGAAGTCTCGGAGGGAACCTTTTTCTCCAAAGGTTGCCCCGGGAATCAGAGGGGGTGGGTATGGATGCGAATCAAAAGGTGCTCCTGGTCGATGCAGGCACGGGGTTCTACCGCATCGAGCGCTTCAGGGTCGGGGACTTCTTCGGACCCGTGGACCTCGGTCTCCATCTCGCCGGAAAATACAACAGCCTCAACATCGGGGTGGGCCTTCTCGCCGGTTCCATCTTCCCCGGCTCGAACCGGATGATCGTGAGCGGCTTCTCCCCCTGCTGGGGCGGGTTCTACATATCCTCCATGGGCGGAGCAGGTCTGGTCTTCGACAATCTCGGCCTCAACATGCTCTGCCTCGTGGGCAAGGCGCCGATGCCGTCCGTCCTCTGTCTCAACCGCATCCACGGGGAGGAGATCGAGGTGTCGCTTTCCCCCCTTGATCTGGATTGCATCTGGAAGGAAGGCCGGGGCGGGATATATGGCCTCATGGACCATGTGCTGGAACGCTTCGGCGAGCGCTATGTGACCGATCCCCGCATCCTGGCCGTCGGCCCGGCGGCGCTGGTGACCGATTTCGGCGCCATCGGCTCGGCGCCCATCGCCGACGGCAAGCTCAGCTTCGTCGATACCTGGGCCGGCCGCGGCGGGTTCGGCACGAAGCTGCTCAAGGAACACGGGATCGCCGCCGTCATCTACGGCGGGACCTATATCGACGAGGACTTCCGGGACCGCAAGGTGGCGGACCAGTGGTTCGACGACAAGTACAAGAAACGGCTCGCGGCCAAGGACATGGAGGCCACCACCAAGTACCGCTTCGAACCGGATTTCAATACGGGCGGCACCCTGGGCGTGAACTTCGCCACCATCGGGGGCCAGATCATGGCCTTCAATTACCAAAGCATCTACCTGGACGAGAACCAGCGGCTCGACCTCCATAAGCGCTTCATCATCGAACACTACCTGAAGCAGTTCAACGAGGAGACCATCTATACCAAGCAGCAGCACACGTGCGGCGAACCATGCACAGCGGTCTGCAAGAAGATGCGCGGCGAGTACAAGAAGGACTACGAACCCTACCAGACCATGGGCCCCCTGTGCGGAATATTCGACCAGCGCGCCGCTGAAAAACTCAACCATCACGCGGACAGGTACGGCTTCGATGCAATATCGGTCGGCGGCGTCCTCGCCTGGCTCATGGAGTGCCTCGCCGAAGGTTCGCTGACGCCTGAGGAACTCGGCATCAGGGATAAACCAATCTTTTCAGCTCAGGGATTCTCTATCGAAATCGACTCCCTGCACAACGCCGAGATCGGCATGGCCCTCCTCGATGCCATCATAGAACAGCGGGGCGTCGTGAACCTTACGGAAGGCGCACGCAAGCTCGCCCGCCATCTCTCCCGGGACAAGGGACGCAAGGTCCTCGACTGCTTCCTCTATACGGCGTATGCCCGCAGGGGCTGGATGGTGCCGAACCAGTACTGGACCCCCGGGGCGCTCTCGCCCATGGCGATCATGGGCAAGTACTACATGTACTACGGCAAGGATTTCCTCCCCCCGCGCGAGCTCGGACGGAAGGACGCCGAACGCATGCAAAAGGAGCTCATCATGGACAACCTCGGCCTCTGCCGCTTCCATAGGCTCTGGGCCGAGGAGATGATCCCCGACATCGTCGGCTCGCTCTATGGACTGAAAAACGAGTTCCTTGAGAACATCGCTATCACGGCGAGCCGCATCAACAGCCGCAACGCGTCCGTGTACTGGGAATCGGAACGGGCCCTCGATTTCGTCTCCACCTTCCTCAAACGCAAGCAAACCATCGAAGGAAATAAAGATCCGGAGCTCATCACGTGGATCGAGCGCTTCGAGCAGGACAAGAACGAGACAGGTTTGGCCTTCTGGTACGAGATGCACAAGGGCATCCAGGAATCCTTGCGCGAGTTTTAGACCCCAAAGATAAGGAAAGATCTTGCCCCCCCATCCCCCCTGCATCAACAGGGGGGCTTGATCTTTCGGGGCAGTAAGGTAGGACACGCCAGGGACAGACGGCCGGAGGGGGCTGGGTCACTTCGGACGATCTTCACTCCGTGAAGGCTCGCGCCGAAGTCGCATCCCACTGCAGTGCAAGGCAAAACCGAGATGATTTTTGTATTTGATGCATTATGACAGTTATAATAAATAAGAATAGAGCATCATCAGAGGTCTTGAATCAGGAATAGAAACTTTCGCCGGTGATGATATATGTTGGGTCTGTATCCTGTATGACCCTAACGATATCCCGGTTTATCCGCTTCTTCATTTCGCCTATGAAGCTTCGTTTCTTATTCAGGGTTTTGCCAAAATTCATGGCTTCATTGAGGAGGTTTTCCCCTGGGCAGGTTTTCATGACAATGCCGCTGGATAAGCATTCCTCGGCTGCTGCTCGCTTGCCGGTATACAGCAGTTCGACAAGCTTGGTAACTGGAATCACCTTTGACAGGATAGCCATCATTCCGGGAATGAGCGGTATTCCAAGGTCTACCTCAGGTAAACAGAAGTAACCGCGCTCGCTCCTCATGAATCTGAAATCAAACGTGCAGCTGAATACCGCCCCAATGCCGAATACATGGCCATTTATGACGGATATTGTGGGCATGGGATAGAGCAGTATCTTAACAAACAATTCATTGAGGTCAAAAAATAATTTTCTGATTTTTTCTTTTTTTCCCTCTTCCAATTTTTTCACCATCCAATCCAGATCTACACCCAGAGTAAATATCTTCGGGTTTGCTGAATGAAAGACTAGTGTACTCGCCTCGGTATTGTTCTCAACATAATCCAGGAGTGAGATGGCCTCATGAATAAAATCCGGATTTATCAGGTTATCTCCATCTTTCATGGTTACAAGGGCAACATGGTCATCCATAGCAAAGTCGAACTTGTTCAACTTTGTCTTGGTCTTTCTAAATACCGATCCGGAACTTCTGATACTGGCCTTTGCTTGGTTTACATTCATCAATCTATCTCCGTGGACACATGCAGTATTCCATTTCAGGAAGCACTACCTTTATAAGTCAAAGCCTATGCATGCATCTGTCTTCAGAAGCAGAACAATGTTGTTTTTTATTATAATAATCTTAAGCTGGGAAATGTCAAGAGCGGCAGGAAACGCTCAGGCTAACCAGCGAGCGGCCTGAGACTTGCGAGTAACACTTCGCC
>CAYGXB010000351.1:0-3463 GCA_964353605.1 uncultured Bacteriovoracaceae bacterium | reverse complement strand
GTTGTGGGGCTTGATAATACGTAATCTGGTAATTCTACTGCGCCGTTTGTCGTCAATGGCCATGTCATCCTTGACCCGCTCTCTGATCTTTTGGACAATGACAATGCCGTACTTGAGAAGATTCATTGCCGCGGTGTAAAGGAACTGGTCCATTGGCATGCCGCTGTCCATCTGGATCCTGGCGATCTCCTTCTTAAGTGTTCCAAGAAGTTTAACATCGTCAGACACAAAACCATACCCATTTCTGAGCATTGTTTCTACCTGTCGGACAAGTGAACGGGCAAAGTATGACTCTCTTGTATGAAAAGCATCAATGCGATCGTACTGATATGGAGATCTTACCATAGTCATTCCGCCAGAGCTTGACCGCGTGGCTGTTCTACGCTCTGTTATCATCCTTACAAGTTTCCTTCCTGAAGGACGATCATGAAGTGTCGGGACACCGCGAAATACGGCCAGGGGATTCTGGTCGCTGCCCCTTTCCTCGAAGATGGAATCCAGGGGAATGGTTTCTCTTACTGCCTTATCATAGGTATCCCATACCTTCTTCCTGGACATCCGCTGGTATATATTACTAAACAGACTCATTGCTTTGCCCCTTCAGTATATCAAAGATGTACCGCATAGACTCTTGAATTTCACTGACTGTAGTGCCGGTCATCTCTTCCATCATAACAGTGAAATCTCCAAATGACACTATGTTACCTGTCTTTGGATTAATGAACTTGGCAACAGAGAGCATGGGAGCGGTGATCGCGTTATCTAGTATTTCCTTCGCTGCCGGCCCAAAGTCTCCAAACTGGCTTGCCATGCCTCCCTGAAGGCCGTCAATGTATGTTTGATCTGAAGGACCAATCAAGCCAGGATCTGCCATAATGGGAACTGAGTATTCGTCAAACTTACCAAGTGCCTCAGCGCTGCCTGCCAGGTTAACAAGAGCCTTTGCATTCTGATACTCGTTTACGACCTCTTGTTTTACTATCTGATCAACAAGTTCCTTAGGATCATAGCAATCCCTGAGCCCCAGAATGAGGTTTATGATGGCGCCGAGTAGTTTTGATAGGGCCTCCAGTGATTTGAGACGCATTCTGGTAAGCATGATATCATTGAGCAGCACCATATCTGGTATAGTGAAGTCCAATATCTTCATGATTTGATTGAGGATGCCCCACTTGAGGTTTCCCAGTAAGCAGAGAAGAAAGTCAAGAAACTTATCAAACCCAAAACATTCGTTGTTAATCATGTGCCGTATCTCCGGGATTGCCCGTATACCTGCAAGTACCTGGTCGAGAGGCCCGAAGATGATATCGAGAAACTCTGATAGTCCATTGGCGATCGTCACCTTTATCATCTCCCACATCTCTCCAAGCGGGAGTGTAAGTCCGCTTATCATGATCTGGCGGTGCATCCTCGCGATAAAGATGTCCACTATCTGCTTTATAACCTGGAGAAGAGCTGTAAACTGCTTTAAATCTTTGTTTGACCGAAGGTCGCTGGCCCATCTCACTCCAAGCTCATTTCTAACAGCCTCTCCCTCTTCCATTCCGGGGCAGAATGATCCCTTCTTTATAAGGGCCTTCCATACAGAGGCAATGGCTACGATCATGTATATGTAGCAGCAGAGTTGCTTTGAGGAACCCCATCTGGAGAGGTTGGCAACGCAGGAAACCATCTTATCAGCGAAGGTAAGTATCTCGGCAAGCACATTGTCCAATACTTCAAGGAACTTGAAGGATGAATTGCCCACAATGGGCGTTCCATTCCCTTTCGGAAGCCACTGGCCTGCGGCCTTGTTGACCGCGGCCATCATCCGTTCCTCGGGGGTCTTGTTGTCTTGATCCTGTACTCCGAAACAATCCCATGGAGCAATCTTGTTCCCGGTAAACTGGTATCCTCTCTGGTTCTTGATAGAGCTCTGTATAGTGTCTGTCATTACTATGCCAGCATCCGCTGCCTCTATTGAACGGGAGAGTGTCTTGATATTCTCCGCTCCACGGCCCATAATCCCTGAAACTGACGGTCTTGTCTCGAGGTACTTTGCTACTTCCCCGGCTGCGGCACGTTCGTACTCGTTTGGTTCAATACCCTTGTCATCCGAGTTCCCCAAGCTACAGATAGTTCTTTGCCCGGCGAAGTCAGGGTCCATTTCCATTTTGATCCACTTCTCGAAGCAGGCGGCTTGAATAAACTCTGGTTCCTTGCCAGGTTGATCTCCAAAGAATATAGGATCCATCTTGCAGCAGTTTATACGCTTGAAATCCAGCTTCCTCCATCCGTCTCTGTCACACTTTACTCGTGGAGCGCCCTTTCTCTGACATTTATATCCAACGAGCTTGAGGAGTTTTACCTCGATGGGATGAAGTATCTTATCTGCAATCAAATCCCCTATACATACGTTCCACCCAATGTGTTTGTCTATAACCGGGACCTTTATCTTGAATCCTATCTTGAGCTTTCCCTTAAAGAAGCCACACACCCACCCAACCGTGTAGTGTACTGCTATAACATGTGCCATCTTGAGGACAATGACAAGGAGCGTTAGTCCATAGAATATTTGTTTCAGGTATGATGAACTCTGCAGCTTGTTGGTAACCTTTCGTTTAAACTCTGCAGCATTGAATGTCTTGGCACTATTGAGCAAGTCTTTCTCCTGGCCTCGTGGTTCATATGCCCCCGCTACCCGGAAGATACACTTGGCAACGCTGACTCCCAGAGTATATGCCGGATCTGTCCGTGGGAGTGGTTCCCCCAGAGGGTCAGTAAAGTGTATGTCAGCCAGGTCGGTGATCAGGCGAAGTACGTGCAACGGGGCATCACCAACATAGAGATCAAGGTCCTCTATGGTCTTGTCCATGAGGAAGAACGCTCTTTCCTTAATTTGCAGTGCCTTGGCTGCGTAGTCGGCAAATCTGAGTTCGAAAGCTGTCAGGGGATCTGGAATATCTTCTGCCGGTATACCTGCCCCAAGCTCCTCTTGCATATAAGCACGCTCAGAGATGACCCCATCGGGAACTATGTCTCCTTTCCTGACAGGAGCAGGTATGTCTGGTCTATAAAATAGTTCGTCTCGATCTGCCATACGAAAGCCCTCCTGTCCTTGATACGGTACGCATGTTTCTTCCCCACACTGCTGTTGACACAGCAGCTACCTCTCCTCTCTCCTTGTGTTTGGCAATAAGGACATTCGATAGGTTTACCGTGGCCATAAAATCCTTTGCCGGCCCTACCGACTGTGAATGGGTCGATAAGTATTTATCATATCCATGTATGCACATCTGAAGGGCTGAGAGCGAATGTGTGTTATCTGTGTATTCAAATCCGCCCTCACGATGGTGTTTCTTCCTCCTGAAGTTGCGTATCTCCTTGATGAGCCCCATAGGAGTCTCGTCTTCTTCCTTCGGGAGAACGAGGTCATTCTCCAGGTATTTAGCGAGAAGGCCTACAATCTTAGTCTTGACCCTTG
>CAYGXB010000350.1:0-3463 GCA_964353605.1 uncultured Bacteriovoracaceae bacterium | reverse complement strand
ATACCCCGTAGCTTGCTGCGGGGTAGTTCATTTTTTTGAAAAAGGTCTCTGATATCTCCCTGTAAAATCAGAATATGTGCTCGAATAGGATCTTAAGGCCGATGCCGATCAGGATGAGGCCGCCTGCGACCTCGATCTTCCTCTCGAAGAGGTGTCCGATGCTCTTGCCGATGAGGACGCCGAGAAAGGAGAGGAAAAATGTGATGCATCCAATAATGAGAGCGGGGTGGATGATCTCTACCTTCAGGAAGGAGAGGCTCAAGCCCACGGCGAGGGCGTCTATGCTGGTTGCGATGGCGAGGGTGAGCAATATGACCAGATCTTGGGGATGCATTGCTTTTTCATCAGCATCCAGGGTGAAGGACTCGTAGATCATCTTTGAGCCGATGAAGGCTAGCAAAGCGAAGGCCACCCAATGATCGAAGCCTTCGAGGTAACTCCTGATGCTCAAGCCTGCGAGGTAGCCAATGATGGGCATGAGGGCCTGGAACGTTCCAAAGAAGAGGGCGATCCTGAATGCGTATCTTATGCGCAGGACCTTCATGGCGAGTCCGCTCGTGACTGAGACGGCAAAGGCGTCCATGGAGAGGCCAAGTGCTATGAACAGAATGGTGGTGATTGTCATGGTTATGAGCTCACAATAACAGTGGCTTTGCGATCGAATGGGTTGGTCCGCAAGGCGAGTGAGAAGAAGTAGGGGAAGTTGTCCTTGAGGTGACCCATATAGGCGAGCCACTCATTGACGAGCATGGCATAAGCCCGGTCGATATCGCCCGCAATGTGGGCGATATCCGAATCAGGGAGCTCGGCGAACTGCGTCCTGAATTTCAGCTCCTCGGCAAGGTGAAACAAAGCGCGCAAGAGCTCGGTGAAGTTCTCGTGCTCCATGAGGTTGGGATTTTCCATCATCATGAGGAGGAAGTCCCGCTTGCCGGAAAGATAATCCCTGATTCTATCAATATCCAGTTTGCCGGGCGACACCTGGTACGTGTAGTTCTTGAGACGCGATAAGACCAGGGAAAACTCCTTTTCCGTCCAGGTTTTTTGGACGAGGAGGTCCTGCCGTATCTTCTCGAGGTTGGGGTCGAGATTAGAGAAATAGGTGAGGAGTTCTGTGCCGGTCTCGCTGAAGAAGACGCCGATGACCGTATTGAGCTTTTCGAGCCTAGAGGCTTTCTCTCGTTCGTCTAGGATATTGTGGATGATGACGGTGACGAGCAGGACCTCGATGAAGACGAAGGCGATGTCGCCCAGGAAATATATAAAGATATGGTGGAGATCCCGGAAGATGAGATAATGGATGAAATAGGTGGTGGCCGAGAGAAGAACCATGGCAATGCCGAAACGAACCTGATAAGAAAGCTGTTTCATGCGCCTCCCCACTAAGGAATTCTCTGGGGAAAGGATACTGGCATAGCGGGATGATCTTGTCAAATGTAACGCCAAGGAGAGCACAATGCACGTGCTCGAAAATGATTTCAGAGGAAAGGGGGTGCACGGGCAGTAAATGAATAAAGAAAATGAAAGAAAAGAAGTGAAAAAAGAAATAATAGTCAGCAATAATTATATATCTTAATATGATTCACGAATAAACCATGGTGAATTCATATGAATGGGAAAATCAGCACTTGAAAAATTTACGTGGTAGCTGTATCGATGTTAGCACTCATTAGAAATGAGTGCTAACAAAAAACCTGTAGGGAGGTGTGTCAGGATGAAGATACGGCCATTACATGATAGAATCCTCGTCAAGAGGGTCGAAGAGGAGGAAAAGACCAAGGGGGGGATAATCATCCCCGATACCGCCAAGGAGAAACCCCAGATGGGCGAGGTGATCGCTGCTGGAAACGGCAAGAAGACCGAGGAAGGCAAGGTCATCCCGCTCGATGTGAAGAAGGGGGACAAGGTGCTGTTTTCGAAGTATTCCGGCAACGAGGTCAAGGTCGAGGGTGAAGAACTTTTGATCATGAAAGAAGACGACATCTTAGGGATTGTCGAGTAAGGAAGGGGGATAATAGCTATGCCTGCTAAGGAAATTATCTATGGACCGGATGCCAGGGCACGTGTGCTCAAGGGGGTAGACAAGCTGGCGAATGCCGTCAAGGCCACCCTTGGCCCGAAGGGAAGGAATGCGATTCTTGACAAGATGTTCGGCGCTCCGACCGTGACCAAGGACGGCGTCACGGTCGCCAAGGAAATCGAACTCAAGGACAAGTTCGAGAACATGGGCGCCCAGATGGTGAAAGAGGTCGCATCCAAGACCTCGGATGTTGCCGGAGACGGGACCACCACGGCCACCGTACTCGCCCAGGCCATCTATACCGAAGGTCTCAAGTATCTAGCGGCTGGGATGAACGCCATGGACCTCAAACGCGGTATAGACAAGGCCACCCATGCTGTGGTCGAGGAGCTTAAGAGCATGAGCAAGAGCGTCGAGGACAAGAAGGAGATTGAGCAAGTCGGCTCGATCTCTGCCAATGGCGATAGCGAAATCGGGGTGATGATCGCCGATGCTATGGACAAGGTCGGAAAAGAGGGCGTCATCACGGTGGAAGAGGCCAAGGGGATGGATACCGCTCTGGAGCTGGTTGAGGGCATGCAATTCGACAGAGGCTACCTCTCTCCGTACTTCGTTACGGATGCGGAGCGGATGGAATCGATCCAGGATGAGCCCTATATCCTCATCTATGACAAAAAGATCAGCAACATGCGGGATATCATCCCGGTACTGGAGCAAATAGCTAAAGAAGGCAAGTCCTTGCTCATCATTGCCGAGGACATCGAGGGTGAAGCACTGGCCACGCTGGTAGTGAATAAGCTGAGAGGGACGCTCAAGTGCGCATCCGTCAAGGCACCCGGTTTTGGTGATCGTCGCAAGGCCATGCTTGAAGATATCGCCATCCTCTCTGGTGGCCAGGTGGTCTCCGAGGATCTCGGCCGGAAGCTTGATTCCGTGACAGTGAAGGACCTTGGCCGGGCCAAGAAGGTTATCATCGATAAGGATAATACCACCATTGTCGAGGGTGCCGGCTCTCATAGTGCGATCCAGGGGAGGATCAAGCAGATCAAGGCCCAGATCGAAGAGTCCACGAGCGATTATGATAAGGAGAAGCTCCAGGAGCGACTTGCGAAACTGGCTGGTGGTGTAGCCGTGATCAAGGTCGGTGCTGCGACCGAGCCCGAGATGAAAGAGAAGAAGGCCCGAGTAGAGGATGCCCTCCATGCCACAAGGGCGGCCGTGGAAGAGGGATTTCTCGCTGGTGGTGGTGTCGCCCTGCTCCGGTGCATAAAGAAACTCAATGATCTCCAGCTCTCCGATGACCAGAAGTCCGGCGTGAAGATCGTGCAGAAGGCGCTCGAGGAGCCGCTCCGTCAGATAGCCATCAATACCGGACTCGAGGGCGGCATCGTGTTGGAGAAGGTGAAGGATCTCAAGGGCAATATGGGCTTCGATGCCAATACC
>CAYGXB010000349.1:0-3465 GCA_964353605.1 uncultured Bacteriovoracaceae bacterium | reverse complement strand
AGCTGGTAAGCGATGTCATCCAGAGGGATCTCTGCATTGGCTGCGGTGCGTGCATCGCGCTGTGCCCCTACTTCAGATCGCATCTCGGCACGACCGTCATGCTTTTCCCCTGCACGCAGCAAAACGGCAGATGCCATGCCTACTGCCCGAAGGTGGAGGTCGATCTCGATGAGGTCTCGCAGGCCCTTTTCGGGTGCCCCTATCCCGACAGTGCCCTGGGGATTGTCCGCTCCATAAAGACGGCGCGCGCAGGAGACAAGATCGCGCGGGATCTCGTGCAGGCCGGCGGCACCGTTTCGAGCCTCATGGTCTATGCGCTCACTACCGGGGCCATCGACGCCGCGATCCTCACGGACAGAAAGGGTTTGCTCCCCGTGCCGCGCATCGTGACCGCGCCTGGGGATGTGCTGAAATACGCGGCTTCGAAGTATACGGCTTCGCCGACCCTGTCCGCCTTCAATCAGGCGCTCAAGGATGGCTATCGCCGCATCGGTGTCGTGGCAACCCCGTGCCAGTCGCTCGCGCTTGCCCAGATGCGCCTGAATCCCACGCAGATCGAGAATTTCGATGATCCCACCGCTATCGTTGTCGGCCTCTTCTGTACCTGGGCGCTGGATTACCAGGCGATCGAACACTTCCTGGCCGAACGCATGGCGATCGATAGCATCAGGAAACTCGATATACCTCCTCCACCGGCCGAGATCCTGGACGTCTATACGCGCGAGGGGAAGATTTCATTCCCCCTCGCGGAGATACGGAAACTCGTCCCGAACACATGCGGGTACTGTTTCGACATGACCGCCGAGTTCGCCGACGTTGCGGTGGGCGTTCTCGAGGGCCGGCCCGACACGAATACCCTCATCGTGCGCACGGAGCGGGGGGAGAAGCTCGTGGAAGGGGCGGTGCGGGAAGGGTATTTGATCGTGAAGGATATGCCCAAGGCCAACCTCGAGCACCTCAGGGAGGCTGCGGCGAACAAGAAGCGGCGCGCCCTGAAAAAGGCGGTGGACGAGGGCATGGTCAATACCGCAACCGAAGGGAAACGCGCCTTCCTGCGCCTGAGCCCCGAAGCTGTCGCGATAATCGCACGTGAAACGGGAGGTGTCGCATGAACCAGCTTTGTGATACCAGGGAGGGAACGACGCTGCTGCTCATGGGCAACGAGGCCATAGCGCGCGGGGCCCTTGAAGCGGGCGTAAAGGTCGCGGCAGGATATCCGGGGACACCCTCGTCCGAGATCATAGAGAACCTTGCGCGGGCTTCCGCGGAGCGAGATATATACGTGGAGTGGTCGGTGAACGAGAAGGTAGCCCTGGAGGTCGCTGCCGCGGCATCCTTCGCAGGCTTGAGATCGTTGTGCGCGTTGAAGCAGAACGGCGTCAATGTCGCCTCCGACTTTCTGCTCCACCTTGCGCTTTCCGGTACGCGCGGCGGCATGGTGCTCGTCCCCTGCGACGACCCCGGGTCGCTCTCCAGCGTAAACGAGGGGGAGTCGCGTTACTTCGCCAAGCTGCTGGAACTGCCCCTGCTCGAACCGGGTGACTTTCAGGAGGCGAAGGACATGACCAAATGGGCCTTCGAGCTCTCCGAGGAGCTCCGGGGCCTCGTGTTTGTGCGCAGCGTGACGAGGCTCTCGCATGCCAGCGGGAACGTCACCATCGGCCCCCTTCAGGAGATCAACCGATGTGCCAATTTCAAGTGCGACGGATTCATCCTCGATCCCGAAACCGGTCCGATCATCACTGCGCCCGTTCCCCTGCGGCACAGCATGCTTCAGGAGAAGCTCAAGAAGGCGAGGGAGATCTTCGAACAATCACCCTTCAACACCTATACCGGCCCGGAGAAGCCTGAACTCCTCATCATCACGAGCAGCGCCTGCAACCTCTACAGCCGGGAGGCGGTGGCGGTGCTCGGTCTGGAGAAGCGGGTCGGCATCCTCAAGCTTGGCACCACCTGGCCGCTTCCCCCCAAACTGATGCAGAAATACCTGTCGCTCACCGACAAGATCCTCATCGTCGAGGAGGTGCTGCCCTTTCTCGAGGAGAACGTGAAGGTGCTCGCCATGGACATGGCCCAGACGATCGGCATCAAGCAGTTTTACGGGAAGATCGATGGCAAAATCCCCATGGTGAACGAGATGAACCCGGACCATGTGATCAATGCCCTCGCGAAGATCTTTAACCTCAGCTATGCGGCCATAGATCCGGAGTTTGAGAAGAAGGCGCAGCTCCTCGCCTTTGCCAAGGCCCCCAACCGCGAGATGACCTTCTGTCCCGGATGCCCCCACCGGGCCTCTTTCTGGTCCATACATAACGCGCTCTTGCTCGACAACCAGCAGGGGTTCGTGTGCGGGGATATCGGCTGCTATACGCTGGCGATCCTTCCGTGCGGTTTCAGCACGCTGAAAACGCTTCATTCCATGGGGTCGGGCACGGGAATAGCGAGCGGTTTCGGGAAGCTGATCCGCTTCGGCATGGAGCAGCCGGTACTGTCGGTCTGCGGCGACTCCACCTTTTTCCACGCCGCCATCCCGGCGCTCGTGAACGCGGTGCACAACAGATCGGATATCCTCATGGTGGTCCTCGACAACAGCGGCACGGCCATGACGGGATTCCAACCACACCCGGGCTTGAGCGTCGATGCGATGGGCAATGAAGTCCCCAGCATCGACATCGCCGCGGTGTGCCGAGCGATAGGCGCAAAGGTCGTGGTCAGCGACCCCTTCGATATCGAGGACACCGAAGCGAAGATCCTCGCTATGATGGAGAACGAAACGGGCGCGAGGGTGATCATTCTGCGCCAGATCTGCGCGCTCTCCCCGGAAAAGAAGGGCAAGAAGAAGTACGAGATCACGGTGGATGAGAACATCTGCATCGGCGAGAATTGCGGCTGCAACCGCCTCTGCACCCGCATCTTCCGGTGCCCGGGGCTGATCTGGGACAAGAACGCCAACCGGGCGAAAATCGACGAGGTCATCTGCACCGGCTGTGGGGTGTGCGCCAGCATCTGTCCCGCGGGGGCGATCAAGAAAGCGGAGGTGGCAATCTCATGAGCGAACTCAGAAAAGATCCCTTTAACGTGATCATCACCGGTGTGGGCGGGCAGGGGAACGTGGTGGCCTCTCGGATCCTGGGGAATATCCTAGCGCGGAAGGGCTACTATATCACGATCGGAGAGACCTTCGGCGCAACCCAACGAGGGGGCTCGGTGATGAGCCATCTGCGCATCTCCAAGCGGTCCGTATGGAGTCCGCAGATACCGAAGGGCAAGGCCGATTTTGTGGTGGCGCTGGAACCCATCGAGGCCCTCAGGGCCATGGCGTCCTATGGACATCCCGGACTCAAGGTGCTCAGCAACACCCGCCCGATCTATCCCGTCGATGTCATTGCCGGTGAGAAGGTCTACCCCCCCCTCGCAGAGCTCAAAGAGGCATTCTCGCAGCTCACGGATGATATCTGCTTCATC
>CAYGXB010000348.1:0-3467 GCA_964353605.1 uncultured Bacteriovoracaceae bacterium | reverse complement strand
TCAATGTCAATGTCAAAGACCTTCCTCTACAACAAGGGCAAAGGCAAAAACTCAATTTCTCCGCTTTGAAATAATGCATATTTTATATCAACATGATAGAAGCGATGGCACAATGATCATTGCATTCAAGGGCAAGAGACCAAAAATAGGCGAAGAGGTATTCATCGCCCCCAGTGCCGCCCTCATCGGCGATATCGAGATCGGGAACGGATCAAGCGTTTGGTATGGGGCGGTGTTGCGGGGTGATCTCAATGCCATCAGGATCGGGAAAAACACTAGTATTCAAGACAACTGCACGATCCATGTGGATGAGAAAAACCAGGCGATCATCGGGGACTATGTGACGGTCGGGCACAACGCCGTGCTCCATGGGTGTACGATAGAGGAAGGCTGCGTCATCGGTCTCGGCTCGGTGATCTTGAGTGGAGCACGGGTAAGGCAGGGTTCTATCGTTGCAGCAGGTTCGGTGGTGCGGGAAGACCAGGAGGTTGGACCGAACCAGCTCGTGGCAGGTGCCCCTGCGGGATTGAAGAAGGATCTCGCCGCGGATAGCGCAGAGGCAAACCGCATACCGGCGATGATTTATGGAGAGCTGGCCAAGGGGCACAGAGCAATATTTCAGGCAGATGGCAGCAGGGAGAAGGCAGAAGGTGAATGAGGATCAACGGATTCTTGACCCCCGTCTCAGGAAGGAAGGAGCCAAAGGGCAGGTGGAAAAATGCTGACGGAAATCCAGTTGGAACGGTATGCCGAGGTCCTGCTCTGGGGTCTCAGAACGGCAAGAACAGGCAAGTATAGGAAGAACGACATCGTTCTCATCCGGTGCGACCAGCCCGCGGTAAAGCTGGTGGAGGCGGTGTTCAAGAAGGTGATAGAGACGGGAATGCATCCCGTCCTGCGCATGGGCGCCACCCCTGTCGTGGAAAGGATGTTCTTCGAACTCGCCAACGCGAGCCAACTCGTATTCAAAGTGCCGGGAGATGAGGAGCTCTATAAAAACCTTAACGGCAGCATATACCTCAATGCCCCGGCCTCGCTCACACATCTGAGCTCGATCGACCCTAAAAAGATCGGCAAAACGGCTATAGCACGGAAATACCTTCGGGATATCCTGGACCGGCGCGAGGAGGAGGGGGCTTTCGGCTGGACCCTCTGCATGTATCCCACGCAAGCACTGGCCAAGCATGCGAATCTCTCCCGTGCGGATTACATGGAACAGATTGTCAGGGCCTGTTTCCTCAACAAGCGATCGCCGGTGGATGCGTGGCAGGAGGTATACAAGAACGTCGCTTCCATCAAGAAATGGCTCACCAGCCTGAAGGCCAAGACCCTCCACATCGAGTCTGAGCACATCGATCTCGAGATAACCCCCGGGGAGAAACGCAGGTGGATCGGTGTATCGGGCCACAACATCCCGAGCTTCGAGATCTTCCTCTCTCCGGACTGGAAGGGAACGAAGGGAAAATACTATGCCGACCAGCCATCATTCCGGAGCGGGAACCTCGTGAAAGGGATGCGCCTTGAGTTCAGGAACGGCTCGGCTGTCAAGATCGCGGCAGAGGCCGGGGAAGAATTTGCACGGAAGCAGCTCGCCATGGATAAGGGCGCCAACAAGATCGGTGAGTTCTCGCTGACCGACAGGCGCTTCTCCAAGATCGACAGGTTCATGGCAAACACGCTCTTTGACGAGAACTTCGGCGGGAAGCACGGGAATTGTCATATTGCCGTCGGGGCTTCGTATTCGGACACCTACGACGGCGATCCGTCCACCTTGACCAAGGAGGAGAAGGAGCGGCTCGGCTTCAACGATTCCGCCCTCCACTGGGATCTCGTGAATACGGAGAAGAAGAGAGTCACCGCCCACCTCGCCGACGGCAGGCAAATAACCATCTACGAAACCGGTATGTTTGCTTATTAGCCATGACGGGTAGTGTGTAACATCTGAATTTTTCCGACCCCCCTTAAGATTCGGGCGGATAAAGGGTCTGAGTTTTCAGTTGACACCACTTACTCATCGGGTATTGCATGATGGCACTTATTCTGAAGGGTTGTAAACAAGATCGGGGAGTGTAAATAACCATGAGCGCGGCAGTGAATCTTTTCATCAGCATATGGATCAAGCTGTTCTTCCTGCTGACGCCCTTCTTCGTCCTCTCCATGTTCCTCTCGCTCACCCAGGATATGCATGCCGGTGAGCGCCGCAAGGTGGCCATATGGCTTACCTTCGATGTCATCCTCATCTGCTTCGTACTCTACTTTCTCGGCAATGCCATCTTCTCGATCTTCGGCATCACCCTGGATTCCTTCCGTATCGGTGCGGGCGCCCTGCTCTTCCTCTCGGCCGTCGATCTCGTGCGCGGCAACGATGCCGTACCGGTCAAGGAGGGTCAGGGGAACATCACCGTCGTCCCACTCGCCATTCCCATTACCGTCGGTCCGGCAACCACTGGTGCGCTCCTCGTCATGGGCGCCGAGGTCAGTCAGACGTGGGAGAAGATCATCGGATGCTCGGCCCTCTTCGGCGCTGTGATTGCCATGGGCATCCTGCTCCTTTTGGCCGCCCCCATCGAGGCGATCATCGGCCGCACCGGACTGAAGATCCTGAGCAAGCTGACCGGGCTCATCCTCTCGGCCTTGGCGGCCCAGATCGTCTTTACCGGTATAAAAAATTTCCTGGCATGAAGATGCACACGGAGGAGGCAGGTATACGCCATGGCGAATGAGGGCAACAAGGTGATCTACACCATGATGCGCGTGAGCAAGTATTATGAGAAGAAGCCGATCCTCAAGGACATTTCTCTCTCCTACTTCTACGGGGCGAAGATCGGTGTCCTCGGCCTGAACGGAAGCGGCAAGAGCACCCTGCTCAAGATCTTCTCCGGGATGGACCAGGAGTTCGAGGGGCAGACCATCCTCTCGCCGGGATATACAATCGGGCACCTCGAGCAGGAACCCAAGCTGGATGATACGAGGACCGTGCGCCAGATCGTCGAGGAGGGTGCCCAGGGGATCGTCGATCTGCTGGATGAATTCAACAAGATCAGCATGCAGTTTGCCGAGCCCATGCATAATGAAGATATGAATAAGCTCATCGAGCGCCAGGGGCAGGTGCAGGAGCAGCTCGACCATCTCGACGCCTGGGACCTGGACTCCCGGCTCGAGATGGCCATGGATGCGCTCAGGTGTCCCCCGGGCGACACCCCGGTCAGGGTACTCTCCGGCGGGGAGAGGAGGCGGGTTGCCCTGTGCCGGCTCCTGCTCCAGAAGCCTGACATTTTGCTCCTCGACGAGCCGACCAACCACCTCGATGCCGAGACCGTGGCGTGGCTGGAGCATCATCTCCAGCGCTATCCGGGGACAGTAATCGCCGTTACCCACGACCGGTACTTCCTGGACAACGTGGCGGGGTGGATCCTGGAACTCGATCGCGGCCGGGGCATCCCCTGGAAGGGGAACTACTCCTCGTG
>CAYGXB010000347.1:0-3483 GCA_964353605.1 uncultured Bacteriovoracaceae bacterium | reverse complement strand
CCCCTTTTCAGGGGGCGAAGGGTACATGTACATCATGAGCGAAAAGTACGCTTCCGTGTGAAGAACCAGAAAAAGGAGCAATGCGGATAAATTGCGGTTTGTTAATATCTCCCAGGGATCATTGGAAGAGGCCGGATACTATCTCATCCTCACCAGAGATCTGGGATATGCGGATGTTTCTCTATTAAAAATGCTTATTGAAGAGGTGAGCAAGTTGCTGGAGGGATATTCGCATGCCCTTAAAATGCCTGCTTCCTCACTACTCAACCCTGTTTTGGAATCATCAATCTTGAATACTGGATACTGAATACTGGAGACTAACTACATGAATCGGGACAACCTCACAAAGATCATCTTGCCGGTCACCATCCTCGCCGGCTTCCTCGCCGGGTACTGGACAAGCCTCTATAAACTCATCCTGCGCTGGAATAACGGCGACGACAACTACTGCTATCTCATCATCCCCCTCTTCATCTACCTCTGCTGGGAAAAACGGAAAGACTTTCGCTACCATGAATTCTCCTGGACCCTGTGGGGCATTATCCCCGCCGCCCTCTCCGCCGGCCTGATCCTGTTGGGGGAACGGGGCTCGGCCGAGACTCTAGTCTACCTCGGCCTCTGGGGCTGCATCGCCAGCATCGTCTTCACCATCTACGGCGCAAGGACGAAGCGCTTGCTGTTCCCCCTCCTCATCCTGGCGTTCATGGTGCCGCTGCCCCCCTTCCTCAACCGCATGCTCACCTTCAAGCTTAAGATGATCGCCAGCACGTTCGCCGTCGATATGCTGCAATTCACGGGCGTGAGCGTGGTCCAGGAAGGAAACATCATCGACCTCGGCATAGAGAGGCTCCAGGTAGCGGACGCCTGCAGCGGCCTGCGGTATTTCCTGCCCATGATCCTCATGGGCCTCCTCATCGGTTACTTTTTCTCCAAGGACTGGTGGAGAAAGAGCATCCTGCTCGTCCTCGTCGTGCCGCTTGCGATCCTGATCAACGCGCTCAGGCTCTTCGCCGCGGGCATGTTCACGGTAGGCGGCCACCCCGAACTGGCGCACAACCTCTTCCATGACTTTTCCGGCTGGCTGGCCTTCATGGCAGCCGGAGTCATCCTCGTCGGTGTGGCCTTTTTCCTCAACAGGCTGGGCCCAATGCCTCCGCGGACATCCCAACAAGACCCCGGTGCAAGTTCGGCTGGTTTTCTGAAACCTATCCTGCTATCCATACTCTTGTGCGGTCTCTTCCTCACCGGCGGGTTGCTAAGCAACGGGGCGACCGCCTCGAATACCCCGCCGAGACAAACCTTCGCTACTTTCCCTATGCGGATCGGGCCGTGGGAGGGCAAGCGTTCTTATCTCCCGGAAGAGATCCTCTCCTCTCTCTGGGCCGATGATTATGTCAGCGCAACCTATCAGAGGGATGGATCTCCCGAAACCATCACCCTCTTCATCCCGTTTTACGCCTACCAGGGGACGCGCCACACCGCACATGCGCCACAGTCATGCCTCCTGGGTGGGGGGTGGACACTGCTTTCTTCCCATGCATACCCGGTCAAGGTAGCGAAAGACAAAGAGATACAGGTTATGCTCATGACCCTCGAAAAGGGGGACCAGAAACTCCTGGGGAGTTATTTCTTCCTCCAGCGTGGCAGGGTGATCACCAGCCCCTGGATGAACAAGTTCTATCTTTTATGGGATTCATCGATCAGAAAACGCACCGACGGCGCCCTGGTCCGGGTAGAACTTCTTCCGGCGGATTTTCAGTCCCTCGCTCAGGCGCAAACCGAGCTTGCCGCGTTCATATCCCTGCTCTGGCCCATCCTGCCGGCATATGTACCGAATTAGCGCGCATGTCAACGGCCCTGTCCTGCTCTACTTCTGAGACTGAAACGTCCGGCAGGACATCTCTCCCGGAGGATCTGGAGGGTCAAAGTGCGCTTGATAAATCGGCTGCTATGATTTAGGATAGGTAAATATCATGTATCAACAACAGGTAAATATCATCAATGGCTTCAGGATGTTCTTGGATGCCCTGAGCATCATCGCCGCAGGCTACGCAGCCTACTTTTTCATCATCCATTTCGCACCCGAGCAGTGGCAGCTCAAAGCCATCATATTCGACGCGACCATCCTGACCATCATGTTCGCCAACAACTATGTCTTAGGCCGCTTCCGGCTCTACAGCGACCGGAAACCCTCCTCCTATTTGCAGCTCATAGGGGCGCTTGCCAAGACCATAGTCGTGGACTTTGCCATCCTTGCTGCGGGCATCCTCCTTTTCAACGAGCTCTACACTTCCCGGGCGTTTTTTATGTATTTCCTGGGTTTCAGCTTTGTCTTTCTCGTTGTTGAAAGGACTCTCCTGCGGCTTTTTTATGATATTCCGTTAAAGAGGGAGTATAATCTCCGGCGCATCCTCATCGCCGGCGACCTGGAAAGGGGTATGTTAGTCGCCGACCTCATGCAGCAACAGCTGAGCTGGGGGCATGAGATCGTCGGCCACCTCTCGGCCGGGAAGGACATCGACCAGGATGCCCTGGGACGGATCGATGACCTCGACAACATCCTTCATAAACAGCCCATAGACGAGGTTATCTTCGCCCTGGATCCGGAATCCTCCGTCGACCTGGCGCCCTACCTGAAGATATGCAGCCGGATGGGCATCACAACGCGGATCCTGCCCGCCCTCTGGTCACCCGGAATTAGAGCCCTGACCGTAGAGATATGCCAGGGTGTCCCTTTCCTGACCTTCCAGGAAAACAACTTCAATGCCACCGGCCTTCTCTACAAGCGGATCCTCGACATCATCGGCGGCATTGTGGGCAGCTTGATACTTCTCATCGTGTATCCGTTCGTCGCGCTCGCGATCAAGATCGATTCACCAGGCCCTGTCATCTTCAAACAGAAGCGGGTGGGGCAACATGGCCGCATCTTCGAGGTCTACAAGTTCAGGTCCATGCATGTCGATGCAGAGGAGCGGAAGAATGAACTCATGGCGCAGAACCTTATGCACGGGGCTATATTCAAGATGAAAAACGATCCGCGCATCACACGCGTCGGCAGGTGGCTCCGGAAGACCTCCATCGATGAAATCCCCCAGTTCCTCAACGTGCTCAAGGGGGAGATGAGCCTGGTCGGGACGCGGCCGCCGACCATGGACGAGGTGGAACACTACCAGGATTGGCATTACCGAAGGATATCCGCCAAACCCGGCATCACCGGATTATGGCAGGTATCGGGCAGGAACAAGATTACGGACTTCGACCAGATAGTCGAGCTGGATTGCGCCTATCTGGAGAACTGGCGCTTCCTGGTCGATATCAAGATCCTTCTCAAGACTGTCTGGGTCGTGCTCAGGCGCAAGGGGGTCGTGTAATCTGAAGATCCAGTATTCAGGAGTCAGAAGAATTAAAAGAATACAGAAGATCGGGGTCAGGGTATATTGGAAGCATCGATATGGAATTCTACCAAGTTGCATTCAAACAAAT
>CAYGXB010000346.1:0-3484 GCA_964353605.1 uncultured Bacteriovoracaceae bacterium | reverse complement strand
GCAGTGGAGCTCGCCGCGGGCGAGCATGGGTTTGAGCATGTTGCCCGCATCCATGGAGCCCTCGGCCCTGCCCGCACCGACAATGTTGTGAAGCTCGTCGATGAATAAGAGGATACGACCATCGCTGGCCTTCACCTCGTTGAGGACCGCCTTGAGCCGCTCCTCGAACTCACCACGGTACTTGGCGCCGGCTACGAGCGCGCCCATGTCCAGGGCGAAGATGGTCTTGTCCTTGAGGCCTTCCGGGACGTCGCCCTTGACGATCCTCTGGGCGAGTCCCTCCACGATGGCGGTCTTGCCCACGCCTGGCTCGCCGATGAGCACGGGGTTGTTTTTGGTCTTGCGCGAGAGGATGCGCACCACGCGCCGTATCTCCGCATCACGGCCGATGACCGGGTCGAGCTTGCCGAGGCTGGAGAGCTTTACGAGGTCGACGCCGTACTTCTCGAGCGCCTCGTAGGCAGCCTCGGGGTTGGCGCTCGTCACGCGCTGGTTGCCGCGGATGGCGGTCAGTGCCGAGAGCACCCGTTCCTTCGTGATATTGAACTGCGCGAGGATGCGGCCGGCCGGATGGCGTGAGCCCTCCTCGACCATGGTTAGCAGGAGATGTTCGACGGAAACGTACTCGTCCTTGAGGCGCTTGGCTTCGTCCTCGGCCTTGACCAGGAGCTTGTTGAGGCGCTGCGTGATGAAGACCTTGCCCGCTTCCGACCCCGGTCCCGAAACATGGGGCCTGCGCTGAAGTTCCTTTTCCACTTCGGCTTTTAAGGATTCAACGGGCACATCCATCTTCACGAAGAGACGCGGTATGAGACCGCCTTCCTGCTCGAGTAGCACCAAGAGCAGATGCTCGACATCGATCTCCACGTGGCCATACCTGACGGCCTTGGTCTGGGCGTCGGATAACGCTTCTTGCGATTTCTGCGTCAGCTTGTTTGCATCCATAGTAATCCTCTCAGCTTTATCATTTTACTTCTTGTTATTAGGAACAATATCCCTGGATTTCAAGACAAATCGACCCGAGAAACTCTAATCCCCCCATTGCCCCTGAACCATGAGGGGGGTCGGGAGGTGTAAAACCAGACATGCTTTACACTATACGGGCTGTTGCTCATAGCCCAATCATTATAAAATCAAAGCTTGAGACCCCTCGCTGCGCTCAGGGTGACATAATTAACTATTTGAAAAAGCAGTCATTCTGAACGTAGTGAAGAATCTCTTTCTTTGGTATTCCGTGGAGTCTGGCATTTGGGCAACAGCCCGTATAGACCGATCACTTGGTTTACATATTCTCTGCGATAGCGCCTCAGAACTCTGATTTTCGAGATGCATGAATTAGCGTTTGCTGTCGCTTATCAGGAATGGTATGCATCCTTCTGTATCATGCATGTGACGAAAGGGCTTGAGCATGGGGCATAAGGTTGCATATCTTGGTCCGCTCGGGACATATACGCAAAGGGCGCTGGAATTATATCGGCCTGACTCTATACGCATCGCCTACCCGAGCATCAATGCCGTTTTTGCAGCAGCCGCTTCAGGGGAGGCTGATTTCGGGTTTGTCCCCATCGAAAATGTAATCAATGGCCGTGTCGCCCAAACCTTGGATAATCTCCTACACCATGCTGATACCCTCAAGATCGTCGGTGCGACCATCCTTCCGGTTGAACACGCACTCGGCGCATATCCGGGCCATGGAGAGATCAGGCGCATCCTCTCGAAAGACACGGCCCTCGAACAGTGTTCGGAGTATCTGGAGCGCATGCACCCCCACGCCGAGCTGCAATTTGTTGCCAGCACCTCGCTCGCCATGGAACAGATCGTACAGGCAAGACTCCTCGATGCAGCCGCCATCGGCATGGAATCCTCGCTGCGGGAGCATGGCCTCACCATCCTGGAATCCAATATCGGGAACATCCCTGATAACAAGACCCGCTTCATCCTCTTCGGCAAACATATCGCCGAACCCACCGGCCGGGATGTGACCAGTCTGGTCATCTACCCCAAGCGCGACCGTGTGAAGCTGCTCTACGACATGCTGGAAGTCATCAGCGTCAAACACAACCTCAACATGACGGATATCGACCGTCGGCCAGACAAGAAGGGCCTTTCCATCCTCTACATCGATATCGAAGGGCACATCTCCGATCCCAACGTCCACGATTGCATCAGCGACATCGTGTCGAGCCTCACCGACACCGACGTCATCACCCTGGGATCCTATCCGCACCTGCCTTTCAACGAACCTCTGATCAGGACCATCGGGATCATCGGCGGCACAGGCGAGATGGGGAAATTCTTTAATCCGTTCTTCACGCGGCTGGGATACAATGTCCTGGTCGCGGGCCGGCATACGGAGCTCAGCCACGAGGAGTGCACCCGGCGTGCCGACGCCGTGATCATCAACGTGCCTATCGAGCATACCGAGACCGTCATCAGAAAGATCTGCCCGCTCCTGCGCGCCGGCCAGCTCCTGGTGGACAATACCGGCGTGAAAACGCTTCCGGTCAAGACCATGCTCGCAATGACCGCCCCCGCGGTCGAGGTCCTCTCCATCCACACCATGTTCGGTCCGAACATAGAAAGCTTACGGGGGCAGAACATCATCTCCATCCCTACCGAGAAATCGGGACCCATGGCGCAGGAATTCGAGGACATCCTCTACAAGCACGGCGCCCACATCACCCGCGCCACACCCGAGCAGCACGACATGTACGTCACCTTCACCCAGGGTCTGGAACACCTGGACGGTGTCGCCAAGCTCGCCACCATATTGGAGCTGGTGGGGAACCCCGACAACCTGGATTCATTTTCAACCCCGAACTCGCGGAAATCCGCCGAGACCTATGCACGCATCCACGCCGGCGACGCACACCTGTACGCGACCATGCTCAGGGAAAACCCGTTCATTTTACGGACCCTGGAGACCTACCAGCAGAACTTCGCGGAGATGGTCGAGGCCCTGAAACAGGGCACAACCAAGACTTTCGAACAGAAGATGTCCAAAAACGTCAAGCGGCTGAAGAAGTAAACACCAAAGCTCATTCAAGATCCCTGAACCATAAGGGAGGTTCAGACATGCGCCGGATAGGTATCGTCAGACGGGGAGCGCTAAACCCTGAGCTTCCCTGAAGATTCAGGGGGGTTGGGGGGTTTGAGCTTTTCTGTTATTTCGGTACTTCGCTTAAAGGTATCCCCAGCGCGTCGGCGATCCCCTTGCCGTATGCCGGATCGGCCTTCAGGCAGTTGCCGATGTGGCGAATCTTGATCTCCTTGGGTGCATCGGCGATGGCACGCGCGGTGTTGGCAAAGAGGACTGCCTGCTGGGCCGGGCTCATCAGGCGGAACAATAAGCCGGGTTGCGTGTAATAATCTGTGTCCTCGCGATGATTCCAATGGTCGGCGGCGCCTTCCAGGCTCAGGGGCGGTTCGGCAAATTCCGGCTGCTGATGCCACTCGCCGTAACTGTTGGGCTCATACCCGAGCG
>CAYGXB010000345.1:0-3495 GCA_964353605.1 uncultured Bacteriovoracaceae bacterium | reverse complement strand
ATATGAACGGGCGCAAGCCCGGAGTACACGGAAGAGAACTCCTGCATGACGCTGCTGTCGGTCCATACGCCCGCATATTCCAGGGCTTCGTAGAATTCGTCCGAGGGGTCCCACCTTGTGACGAGACCGGGCGACCTGAAGGACTTCGGGAAGTACCCTCCGGTGGCGTTGATTATGGCCCACTGGTTCTTCCTGATGCTATTCTCGAAGGCCCGGGCCGTCTTAAAGCTCCTCGACCAGACATAGGCCGGCGATGTCCCGAATGCCCGGGCCACCAGGGACGCATGGGATTCGCTGAAGACCGGGAAGAAGTGCTCGTACGTGTGAAGGCCGATCTCATGGCCTGCCTGATGGATGCTGCGTACGATCTCCGGATATTTCTCAGCGAACCTGCCGGTGACGAAGAAGGTCGCGGTTATGTTGCGCCTCCCGAGCAGCTCCAGTATCGCGGGGATGGAAACCGTCTCGTTCGCGTCGTCCACGTCCTCCACGTCGAACGTCAGCGCGACGGTCAGGTCCTTCTTCCCGCCCCCTGCTGCCGCCCCGATGAAGCCCGGCTGGCTCGGGGCGGAAGGCAAAAGCAGCATGATGGCCAAGGCCGCTGCCAGGAGGGCTGCGGCAGCGAGGACCCTCTTATCCGGCCTGTTCACTGAATGCATCATCCGGGCCTCCCTGATTCGAGGTACAGGTCCCATGCCCTGATCAGCCAGGGCGTCGCCTTTCCATGCTTCATGAGCCTTCCGGCGTCATCCTGGTTGTAGAATCCGCAGCTTGCCGCCTCCGCCGGGTCAAGGGCAGGCCTTTCGTCGGAGACTGTGCTGAAGACCGCCACGATCATGCGGTCCGGGCCCTCGTCCAGAAGGAAGCTGCCCATCAATCTCAAATCCGCCCTTATCCCGGTCTCCTCGAGCAATTCCGCGGCCGCGGCCTCCTGATAAGTCTGCCCGTACTTGACGTGGAAGCTGCACACGGAATCCGTGCAGCCGGGGCATGTGGCCTTCTCCAGGCTCCGCTCCGCCAGGCATATGCGCCCCCCGGGATCGAAGACCAGCACGATACCGGCCCTGTGGAGCAGCCCCGCCGCATCGGAGCGGCCCCTCTCGACCCTGCCGATGACGACATCCTCCCTATCGACGTGATAAAGGTATTCAGGCATATCAATACCCATTCCAGCGGCTTTGATCCCGATTATCGTCAAAATATTGGTTTTAACTTTTCAATCAACAAATCGAACTTATCGTATCCTGCTTTTATATTGAAATGGCCTGCGTCCTTTAACCGTATCAAATCAGCGCCCAGTTCTCCTGCGATCTTTTCGCCATTCCCAATGCAAATAAGCGGATCATCTTCCGAATGAAATACTAGAAAATGCTCAGAACTATGCCTAATTTTTTCCCAATCAAAGGGACGTTCCACGAACGGGCGGTCAATGTCATAATATTTTATTGGTTTTACCCCAGCCGAAGCTGCGACAAACACGGATGCCTTGACTTTGGTCTTAGTTGTTTCCAATACCCGCAATAAGAATGCGCCTCCGCAGCTGTGGCCGATCAATATGCTGTCCCCATTCAGATACTTTTCATACTTTTTGAAAACTTTAAACCAAGCCTCTGGATTTTGGTTTTCGGGAGTGGGGAATTGAGGAACGATGACTTCATAACCATATTTTTTCATCCGTTCTTTCAGCCATGGGAACCAGTTCTCCTTTGGATAACCTTCCGTTCCGTGAAAGATAATTGCATACTTCATTCTAATCATCTTTTATCGGCCTGTTGATAGAAGATGCGGGAGATGGGATTCGAACCCACGAAGGCACTAAGCCACTAGGCCCTGAACCTAGCCCCTTTAACCGCTCGGGAACCCCCGCATTTGCGATAGCTAATTATTGCGCCCCCGCTTTTTAAAAAGCCAGATTGCCTCCGTCCAATCGCGCCATAAGCATAAAAAAATTGCGGCGAATCCTGATTATGGGTTCGGCGGACCATCAAGAGATGATAGAGTGGCTGAAAGATAGGAGCATCGATGAGATCGACCCTGGAGAATTCCCTGACCGCATCAAGGATCTTCTTGCCGGAAAGCATGTGAATAGGCGCAAGATATATGTAGGCTGCACGCCCGGGCAGAAGCCCTTTGAATGCATGACGGAAGTATTGAGATGCGTTCGCCCGCTCATGACGGAAGACAGGCTGAGCCATTCCTCGCGAACCGCATACCCCCTTCTGTCCTTCAACATGGGGCAAGCCCTTGAAGGTGATTTCGGCGCGGCCGCCGTTCTGATCGGCGACGACGGCCTGGAGGTGCTCCACCCAGGGATGAAGTTCCCTTCCGTCTTCGCCTCGCCGGACGTCGTGAATCCCGAGGGGGCCAGGACCACAAGGGTCCACAACTGCAGCACCATGCTCGGAATCGGGGCGGATCATCTGGAACCCGAAGAAGCGGCCTGTGTTGTAAGAGCCTGGATTGAAACAGACTTCGACCCGTTCAGGGATGACGGCGACATCAGGCTCAGGAGGTATCTCAAGTGCATGAAGTTCGGAATGGATGCGGCCAGGTTCGGCTTCGGCTCGCTGCCCGGGAGGCCGGCCCGCGCTGCAAAGAAACTGATATTGTTCTCCGACCACAGGGGCTACCTTGTGAAAGAATACTTGATGGGCGCGCTGGCGGACAGCGGCTATCAACTGGTCGATGTCGGGACCAGCGAAGGACCAAAAACAAGATGCGATTATCCGCCTTTTGCGGCGAGTGCTGCATATGAGCTCGTCTCCGGTTCATGCAAAGGGTCACGCGCCATCGGGATATGCGGCTCGGGCATCGGCGCCGCGGCCGCTGCGAAGATGTGGGGGGTCTACGGCGCCATGTGCACGGATGAAGACAAGGCGGCGATGGCCAGGCTCAAGTACGACGCCAACCTGCTGACGCTGCCTGCGGGCGACGGTTCCCCGGCAGCCGCGGAGCGCGCCGTACGCATAGTCAACTGCTTCCTGTCCACAGGCTTCGACGCAGAAGGCGCAGGCATCTATCGTGGCAAGATGCTACAGAAGGAACAGGAGGCGCTCCGGACCATAATGGAAAGATACAATCTCTAACCGGCATTCTTTTTTTCTACCTTGAAGATCTTTCCGTGCCCGGGGATGATGAAGTCCGCTTTTTCCATGATCAGCTTTCTGCTTCCCAGCAAGGCTGCTTCGTCTTTGACAAAGGGGTCTTTTAGTGAGAATAATGATTCTTTATCGATTTTTTGTCTCCCATCTTCCCACCACCACAGATCCTCTGCTATCGCTATGACGCCCTTATCTGTTTTGACCAGTGGCGTTGCATGCTCATGCGCATGACCGGGGGTTTCGATGATTTCAATATTTGTTCCGGGTATTTTTCCTTTGAAGGAGAATTCTTTGTCGCAACGATAGATTGTGTTGCCATCCAAAACATCTTTTCCGGGAAACAGTCTCACATTCAATATGTGATCGACATGGTAATGAGACAAAAAGATCAAGT
>CAYGXB010000344.1:0-3534 GCA_964353605.1 uncultured Bacteriovoracaceae bacterium | reverse complement strand
ATTGGCTTGAGGGATGTTGGTCACTTCGGCGCGGTCTTCGCTCAAAAGTCCCGGCTGGTATGCGCAGTCAGTTTCCTACTTTACCCAACTTCTTTGTCCCCAAGTTCCTGCTAAAGGTTTGCAGCTTGACTTTTCTTGCGTTTTATCGGATAATGAACTTTCGCGATGAGAAAAATGAGAAAAAATTATCAACAGGAGGATATCATGGAAAAAAATGAGCCTCCATCCTGTACTTGGCAGGCAGGGTGATATTCATTCCCTCGGCGTGTCAGGTTTAGCCCTTATCTAAAGCCAAACCCAGAAAAACTGCCCTCAACAATACGTATTCGCGGGCGTCTCACGTGCAGTACTGAATATCACCGATCTTGTGCCTGCCTCGGGAGGCAAGTCTTGAAGCCATAGTGCACTGAAAAAGGAACAAGGCTCCTTCTGCACGGCACATGGCCGAAAGCCTTAAAAACAGGTTAGCCTGCAGACAGAGGAGCTTTGGCGCAGCAGGCGGAGGCGGCTCGCGCAAACCGGTCATATCCGGGCCATGCATTTTCTTCCTGAGGATAAGGAGGGCGATATGATACTACAACTATTTTTATTGTTTTCAGCAGGAATCGTCATCGATCTCCTGGTTACCCGTTACACCAGGGCGGTAGCGGAAAAGAAGATTTGGAGCGCGAGTTGGCTGAGCGGTTTGATCACCTGTGTCAACTTTCTTTTGATTACCGTGCTCATCAAGGAAAGCTCCCTGGGCAGTGTTTTAAACATCATGGCCTTCGCCGGCGGGAACACCGTGGGCACGTTTGTGGCATTAATCAGGGATGCATTTTGATACGATATCTGCCAGGATATATGACGAATGCGGAGCATGGGATGTGGAACGGGTACACCCTGATGATCTCATTGCCATGCTCGTGTTGCCGTACCGTCTTCATGGCATGTGGACGTATCCCCAACTATTGATGGGCTCCGTTGCGCTTCACCCATCCTACCACTACGCGGCCGGACTCCAGCCCGAGGAGGAGGGCGAAATCCGCGAACCCCTGGGCCGGGGCCTTGGCGTGAAGCTTGACCACGACAAGCTGAAACAGTACAACGCATGGTATGCATGGTTCATGGCAGGCGGCTTGGCAGACCAGCTCAAACCGGAACCCAGCTATATAAAGGCAAGATGGTAAACTGTGATATCCCGCCATAGGGCCGGTTTCCAGGGGAGGGAGAAAAGGATGAAATTTGTTGAAAGATATCAGGTGTTATTTATAAATGTTTACTGGTTCGGCCTGGCAATCATGTGGAACAGCCTGAACACTATTGTCATACCGGCTATGATGATTTTCTTTGCGCCTGAGACTCTGAAAAACACCTATCTGGGAGGGCTTAAATTCCTCGGACTCTTGATTGCCATGATCATACAGCCTCTCGCCGGAGCAATAAGCGACAATTGGGCATCGCGCTGGGGACGGCGCCGTCCGCTCATACTCCTTGGCACTCTGGGGGATTTCGTGTTCCTTGCCGTACTGGGCTGGGCCGGCGGTCTCTGGGCGATATTCTTCGGCTTTTTATGCCTGCAGGTCTGCGCCAATGTGGCGCAGGGCCCGCTCCAGGGCCTGCTGCCCGATGTCATCCCAGCCGAGAAGATTGGAATTGCATGTAGCGTGAAGATCCTGATGGAGATGATCGGCACGGTGATCGCAATGCTCGTCATAGGCAAGCTTATTCCGCCCGGGACAAAGAACCCCACCTCGGCCATGCTTGCCATGATCCTTGTGTTAGCCGTCTGTGCATCCATCACCTTGGCCTTGTCCAGAGAGAAATCCACCCTGGGCACGGCGAGACAGTCCCTGAATATTGCAACAATATTGCGTGAGACATTCCTGGTTTGGAATGTGAAAGCCCCCCAAGGATACTGGTGGCTGCTCATTTCACGGTTTTTCTTTCTCTTTGCCGTCACAGGGATCCAGTCCTTTGCCTTTAACTATATCCAAGACAAGCTGGGTGCTGAAAATCCGGTCAAAACCACCGCAGATCTCATGGCTGCCATTGTCGGGGCCTTGATGGTATGTGCTTTCGTCACGGGCTTGCTTATCGAAAGGTTAGGCCCGAAGAGGATGCTGTTGCTTGCGGGTATTGTCGGTACGGCCGGTGCGCTGCTGCTTCTCATAGCCCATTCAACGACCTTGCTTCTTATCTACGGATGCATCTTTGGCGCTGGGACAGGGATATTCCTGAGTGCGAACTGGTCACTCGCAAACAATATGGCACAAGGTGATGATGCTGGAAAACTGATGGGACTCTCCAACTTCGCAACAGCCGGGGCGCCCTTGGTAGCACAGGCTTTGGGCGCGCCTATCGACCTCTTGAATACCCTATGGCAGGGTCAATGGATGGGATATTCAATGCTCTTCCTGCTGGGCGCCTTCGTTATCATTATCAGCACCGTGCTGCTGGTCAAAGTGCCCGAGCACAAGGCGGCCGCCACATAGAGAAAAAAACATAAGGCTGTCAAAGCAGAGCAGAGGCTACGGGCGTAAAGCCATCAGGATCATCGCCTGTTTCTGGCTTGATGTATTGCTGATCGTCCGGATGAGAATCAGCTGGCGTAATCACAAATTCAAGAAGATTGCCTTGGCATCCGCTTGATCTTTAGTGGCTGTCCAACCAGTCGAACACATCCTGCCAGTGGGGCAGAAACGCAGGATCATCCAGGATGGAATGTTTTGCCCCTTTGACGAGCACGAGTTTTTTATTCCCTCCTCCATCCAGGCGTTGGAAATAGTCCCTGACGCCGCTTACATCTATGGATGTATCATTGAGCCCCTGCAAGATAATAACCGGCCGTTTTGTTGCAGAAGCCCCTTTCGTGTATGCAAGTTTCACTGCCTTGTTCAGTTCGAGCAGATAGCGGGGGGATGCTTTCTGGAAGCGAAGTGGGTCAGTGCCGTCGTATTCCTGATGAAGGGGATCGGTGATCCCGTCAGACGGGTCGCCGGTTATGTCAACTACGGCCCTTCCCGGTGCAAAGACATGCGCCAAGGCATAAGGGATTGCCCTCAGGGCGATTTCAGAGAACTTGCCTGCCTTGAACTTCACTGCCGGCGAGAAGAGGATGAATCCTGAGACTCTCAGTTCAGGGTACAATGCCGAGATACCGGCTGCTAGCCCGCCGCCCATGGATTCGCCCAGGAGGAAGACGGGCAGCGTTGCGTGTATCTGCGACCGCATGCATGCAAGGAAGGAAAGAACGTCCCTATGCCAGTCTGCAAAATGCATTACGTCGCCGCGCCTTCCTTCTGAGCGGCCATGACCCTGGTAGTCAAAGACGGCTGTCGTTATGCCGCGGGGCACCAGCTTGTCCGCCACAAGCGAGAAAAACTCACCGTGCGCGAATGCGCCATGCAGGCACACGACAACCTTGGCGGCGTCTGGTGCCTCCCACATGCGGTAGAAGAGTTTTTTCCCGTCCTGGTTTTCAAAATACCCATGGACGCCTTCGCCTGCCGGGGCGTCCTTCCGCATCCGCATCAATACCGGGTTGTAAGAGTA
>CAYGXB010000343.1:0-3541 GCA_964353605.1 uncultured Bacteriovoracaceae bacterium | reverse complement strand
GTCCGATGATGAAAAGACCGCTAAGGATTGGCACCGGTATGCATAAGACACCGAAAAAATTTTCCAGCAAAAACATATATCCGCTCTCCCTTTCTAGCGGAGCATATATCCGCCGTCTCTCTCGAGCACCATCCCCGAGCGCTGGAGCGGGACGAGGAGCTTCAAGGTCCTTTGTTTGGACAGATTGTGCCCTGCCGAGAGCCGGCTTAGGGTAATACCCTCGTTCTTTCCGATGGCATCCATGAGGGCCTTCTGGAGAGGGTTAAGCCTGATCCTCTTCCTGACGATGTCCTCGTCAGAGAGCTGCAATTTCTTCGCAACGGGCCGGATCGTTGCCCCCACCCTGATATAGGTGATCGCACCCCTCTCTGATACCGCCTGATACGGCTTCTTACCCCCCCTAGTTATCCGGCATACCACGAGGTCGGCACCGTTGAGGGAAACATATGTCGTGCTGATCTCAGGCCGCGGGTCGAGATATGCCAGAGCATCATGGAAGGCGCTCCCAGTTTCCTCGACCGAATCGACGCCTACTGCGTGCCCATCGTCATCCACGCCGGCGACGATCATTCCACCCTCCGTATTTGCAAAGGCACAGATCGACCGTGCCAGTCTCGGAAGAGACGGCACCCTCAGCTTGAACTCGATGCGCCGGCCCTCCCCTTTTGCGAGCACCGCTAGGAGCTGGCCTAGATTCATAGGATGATTATCGTGATTTATGATCCGCACGGCAAGGGAAAAGATCGATCAGGCCGGATAGTAAAACAAGCAATGAGCCGACGGATTCCCTGAGGTTCAATCTTTATCATAGGCCGAAAGAGCAAGCGTGGATTTTGCGGCCCCCCATTTACTCATATGCATTGATCATCATTGTTGGGCATCATACAGCACAAGAGCACAATTTTTGTCATTCACGGATCCCTTGTTCCCCTATGTTCATTCCTGTATGCAGCTCCAGGATATCCTGTGTGGTGACTCCATGATATCCTGTTGACATGTTAGTCTAATAGTGTTGGATTAACACTGTTTATCTTATCAGATAAGGAGGAGTACATGGACCAACTCAAGGAATGCATTATTATGGGAAGGACGAAAGACGCTGAATCCAAAGTAAAAGAGTTGCTGGACAAGGGCATACTTGCAGAGGTTATCATGAACGAGGCCCTGATTCCTGCGATGGATGAGGTTGGAACGAAGTTTCAAAACGGCGAATACTACCTTCCGGAGATGCTCATAGCTGCCAAGGCCATGCAACAGAGCCTCAAGGTTCTCAAGCCCATATTGGCCAAGAGCAATATTGACCCATTGGGGAAAGTGGTCATCGGCACGGTAAAAGGCGATCTGCATGATATCGGCAAGAATCTGGTCGGGATGGCCCTCGAAGGGGCCGGATTCGAGGTCATCGATCTGGGAGCCGATGTCGCGCCGGAGAAATTCGTGGATGCCATCAGGATGTATAAACCCAAGCTCGTGGGGCTCTCAGCCCTCCTCACCACCACCATGCTGGTCATGAAGGATGTGGTTGAGGCAATCAAAAAAGCCGGCCTCCGCACCACCGTGAAGGTCATGGTGGGCGGAGCACCCCTACATCAAAAATTTGCAGATGAGATCGGAGCGGATTTTTACGGGCCTGATTCAACAACAGCAAAAAATTACGCCAGATCAGTCACATGAAATCGCTGCCGGATGCCATGACCTCCCGGGAACGTGTCCATGCTGCAGCGAGATGGCTTCCCGCCGATAGGGTCCCCGTTTTCATCTGGTAAGGGCGCTCCTGTGCTGATCGCGTTTTATGGTATAGAATCCATGTAGGTGGGAGTCATGGTAGATATCTGGAAAGACCATTCACAAGAAGCCAAGAAGGAGCGATGGAAAGCGCTCTGGGCAATGGAAGAACTGCCCCGGCCTATCTGGTTCATACCAGCCTGCCCGATGCTTGCAATCCCTCAGGAAAGGATCGGTATGGGTATTCCGGTGACGGATCTCTTCACCCGGAAGGAAGTGCAGCTCGCAGAATCCCTGAAGTTCAACCGTTTTTTCAGGCTAGCACAAAGGATCTGGTCAAGGGATGATTTCGTCCTCCGCCTCCAACCCCAGATGGGAGTCGGGGTCATTGCCTCCGCATTCGGCTGCCGGATCGATTTTCCTCCCCACCAGATGCCCTGGTCACATGCCGTGATCAAATCCGGTGATAACGCGATCAGGGTCTATGAAATCCAACCCCCCGATATCCGCGCCGGTCTCCTGGGCGATGTCCTCGATTTCGCTGAGTTCTATTACAAGAAGACGAATGGGAAATTTCCCATAGCCATGACCGACCTCCAAGGGCCTATCAACACCGCCTCGCTTATATGGGACACCACTGACTTCATGGCCGCCCTGTATGAATATCCCGATGAAGTCCATCATCTCATGCGTCTGGTTACCGACGTCACCATTAAGTTCGTCAAGGAATTCCGCTCAAAGGTAGGAGAATTCATCCCGGCCCACTTTCCACCCGTATACCTTCCCGATGGGATGGGGATCGCTGTATCGGAGGACAACATAGCCGTGATGAGCAGCCAGACCTATGAGAGATTCAGCCTTCCCTATCTCAACGAGCTTTCCGAAGAGTTCGGAGGGATCCTCATCCATTCCTGTGGCAACTTCGAGCACCAGCTGGACGTCCTCTCAAAAGTATACAAGCTCCGCGGCATCAACTTCGGGGTTACGGAGACGAGGTTTGAAGCGGTGTGGGAGAAATTTGCAGGCAAGACCGTCCTTATCCCGCACTTCTCGAGCGAAATCATCGTAGCGAACTTCAAAAACGCGCTCGAATGGGTTGAACATGTTCTTAGGGTAAAAACACACAACCGGGGACTCGCCTTGATGATCTCCCCCGATGTGGGTGATGTCCATAAGATCAAGAACGATATGGCGCTCGGAAAGAAGACCAGCATGTATGCGAACAAGAAGGATCTCACCATGCTGTGGTATCATATCAGAAAGCTGATACAGAGGTATGCGTGAGGTATTTCATACAAGGAGGAAGGTATGAAGATTGATAGACCCTTTAAGGAAGGGGCTGATTTTGATCATTTCCGCAAGGTCATTATGCGTGAGACCAGAGAAGGACCGGTACCGATTATCGAACTCTTAGCTGATGCGGAGATCATGTCCGAGGTAACCGGCATCGATTTCCCTCCGGAAAAGGCTCAAGAACTCATTAATATAGCTACTGAACCAACGCCAGAGCAGCTCGAACTGGGGATACGACTGATAGATCTCTCACTGGCATTCAGCCAGGCAGTGGGGTATGACTATGTCACCATGTGGCCGTTGATGCCACTCACGAAACCGCGACTAGAGCTCAGCGAGGATCCCAAGAAAGTGCGCGATGTCCGCGTGCGGGCATGGGAGAACGAGCATGCCGGCTTCATTGCCTCGCGGGAAGAATTCGAGGCATTTCCCTGGCCCTCGACGGACATGATTAACCTCCTTCCCATCGAGCTCGTCGCTCCCAAGCTTCCTCCCGGCATGAAGGTGCTGGAGGTTTGCCAGG
>CAYGXB010000342.1:0-3558 GCA_964353605.1 uncultured Bacteriovoracaceae bacterium | reverse complement strand
GTGAAATGCACATCCAACTTGCAAAAAATCTGAGAAAAAGATCGACTGATGAGGAAAAGCTCCTTTGGAAGTATCTCCGGGCGAAAAGGTTGTTGGATTTGAAATTCAAACCACAGCAGCCAATGGGAATGTATATCATCGATTTCGTCTGCTTTGAAAAAAAGCTCGTGATCGAGCTTGATGGTGGACAACATGCGATCAACCTCGAAAAGGATAAGATGCGCGATTTCTGGCTCGAAGAACAGGGTTTCCGCGTATTGCACATATGGGATAGCGATGTTTTTTCCAATATCCATGGTGTTCTCCAGACGATCATGGCAGATTGTTCCGGAAAACAAGATGGTTGATCACCCCCTCTCCCTGTCCCTCTCCCACGTTGGGGAGAGGGGACCATATACCCGTTTGGTAGCATGAGGGTGTCCGACATAAAAGTGGGGGTCTCTTCGGTAAAATGATCCTCGCTTGCCAAACCCGCATAATAAAGCTGTGTTCAGAAAAGTACGCTTTTACCGGATGAACCAGAAAGTGGGCCGGCGGCGGCTTCGTCCGCAGGATGGGACCGCTTACGCTGCATTCCGTCTGGAGCTGCTCAATCCTGCGGACCCTTGGCTCTTCGCCCTTCGGGCGCCAATCCACGCGCCCAACTCGGCTATCCTGCCGAATTGGGGGGTGGGAGATGGAGGCGAAAATGGGGTGCCTTTACATGGCGGGGGGAAGGTGGTAGGATGGAGGACATGGAGAAAGGGTGAAGGTCGTGGATATCTGGCGGTTCGAGGGACATACGCGCATGGAGATCCCGCTCTTTACCGCCGGGGTGAGTGCGGGGTTTCCGTCGCCCGCGGACGATTTCGTCGACCGCTCGCTCGACCTCAACGAGTTCCTCATCAAGCATCCCTCCGCCACGTTCTTCGTGCGCGTGGACGGGACGTCCATGCTCGGCTCCGGGATCCATCCAGGGGACATCCTCATCGTGGACCGGGCCCTCGAGCCGTATGACAACAGCATCGTGATCGCGGTGCTCAATGGGGAGTTCATGGTGAAACGCTTCCGCCGGGAGCTTACCCGGTGTTATCTCCTGCCCGAGAACCCTGATTTCGAGCCCATCGAGATCGGGGGGGACATGCAGCTCGAGGTCTGGGGCGTCGTGACCTCGGTGATCCACAAGATCGTATGAAGAAACAGGTTGCCCTCGTTGACTGCAACAATTTCTATGTCTCGTGCGAACGGGTGTTCAATCCCGCGCTCGAGGGCGTACCGGTGGTCGTGCTGTCGAACAATGACGGGTGCATCGTGGCGCGGTCGGAGGAGGTCAAGGCCCTCGGCATCAAGATGGGCGAGCCGTTCTTCAAGTGCCGGGACATCATCGAGGGGCACCATGTGCGCGTCTTCTCGTCGAACTACAGCCTCTACGCCGACATGTCGCGGCGGGTCATGGACACCCTCGCCCTGCTCCATCCCGACATCGAGGTCTATTCCATAGACGAGGCCTTCCTCACCTTTGACGGGGTGGCCTCTCCGCTCGAGCATGCGCGCTGCATCCGCGAGACGGTGAAGCGGTGGACGGGGATACCGGTCTCCATCGGGATCGGGGTAACGAAGACGCTCGCCAAGGCGGCGGCCAAGATGGCCAAGCAGCGCGGCGGGGTATTCGATATTGCCGCAGGGGCGAACGAGATCCTTTCCGGTCTGGATGTGGGAGACGTATGGGGGATAGGCAGGACGCATGCGCTATTCCTCAAGAAGCACGGGATAGCAACCGCCCTCGATCTCAAGCGTGCCCGGGATGCATGGATCAAGAAGCATCTCACCATCGTGGGTCTGCGAACAGTCTACGAGTTGCGGGGCATAGCCTGCATCCCCATGGATGCCATGCCGGAACCGCGCAAGGCGATCACGTGTTCGCGGCTGTTCGGCCGGAAGGTGAACGACATCGCGCAGATCTCCCAAGCGCTGGCCACCTATATGACGCGGGCCGCGGAGAAGCTGCGGGCGCAGGGGTCGGCGGCAGCGTGCATGCAGGTCGTGCTCCTCGAGGACGCGTTCCAGGACGGGCGCTTCACGACCCATTCGGCATCCGCCCACCTGCCGGAGCCGACGGCCTATACGCCCACGCTCATCCGGCAGGCCCATATCCTCCTGGAGTGCATATTCAAGCCGGGTCTTTCCTACCGCAAGGTGGGGGTCACGCTCACCGGGCTCGTGCCGCGGGGCCGGGTGCAGATGAACCTGTTCGAGCAGGAGGCGAACCCGCAACGGCGCCACAGGCTCATGCAGACCGTGGACATGATCAACGCGCGGTGGGGCTCGGACACCCTCATCCAGGCAGGCAGCGGGATAGAGCGCCCTTGGAGGATGCGCCGAGAGAGGATGTCGCGGAGGTTCACCACCTCCTGGGAGGAGCTCCCCATGGTCAAGGCCAGACCGTGATCATGCGGCGAGACGCAATAACGCCGCACGGGAGATGCAGATCGGTTGAGGAGGCTGCGGGGTAACGCTGTAAATTCCGGCCTTGCTTCGCGTGTATAATTCGAGGATTTTATTCCATATACTGCCCCTTGATCCTGCCCCGTAACTATGTATAATAGAATGCCAGAGGCTTTGCTGCATGCTTACGATGATTATTCAGGACAGCATCTATTTTCCAGCGAATACGTTCACCGTTTCGATGAACCCTCAGATGGAGCACCTGTTCAAGGAACAGAGGGAGCTGGCCCTCTTCTTCCAAAGACCGGTGGGCATGGGCGATATCGGAATCAGGTGTTTTATAAAAGGTGTGCATGGCCACAATCTCCAGCTGGAGGGGTTATGCCGGATAAGGGCCCTGCAGAGTCTCGATGGCGAGCTTGGGGAAATCATGATCGGGGAGCTGCCCGATGTGTATGAAAAGAACCTCCTCAATGAGGGGCTCATCCAGGGGGTGAAAGCCCTGGTCAAGCTCCTTTTTCCGAATGCGTCCTTTCTCACCAAGGCCAAGAACGCCGGGCATTTCGCGGATATGGTGGCCGCCAACCTCGAACTCGCCCAGCAGGAGAAGATCAGGTTCTTGTATACCCCGGACAGCATCGCCAGGATCAAGCTGATATTCGGGTACCTCAACCGGCTGAATCCCCGGGTGCAGCGCGGGATAGCCGCCAAGGCGAACAACCCCTTCGTGGAGGACATCAAAGAGATCGAGGAGCGCATCGAACGCACCCCGCTCTCGGATGAGGCACGGGTTATCCTCAACAAGGAGATCTCCAAGCTGAAATACATGCACCAGTATTCCCCGGAGTACTCGGTCAACCGGAGCTTCATCGACTTTATCCTCGACATGCCCTGGAACTCCTACACGACCGATCACCTCGATATCGACAAGGCGAAGGAGGTCCTCGATAATGATCATTTCGATCTGAAGGACGCCAAGGAGCGCATTCTGGAGTTCCTGGCCGTGAAGAAACTCAATCCGGGATCGAAGGGGTCGATCATCTGTTTCTGCGGGCCGCCTGGTGTGGGCAAGACATCCTTGGGAAAGAGCATTGCCAACGCCATGGGGAGGAAGTATATCCGCATGTCCCTGGG
>CAYGXB010000341.1:0-3566 GCA_964353605.1 uncultured Bacteriovoracaceae bacterium | reverse complement strand
TAGGGGACATTTCTATTGAGTCTGGTAGGGGACATTATCAAAGAGTCGCGACATGGGGCGTGGGTTGCTGTTGACAAGGGCATGTCGCGGTGTTAATGCGTGCACATGATCAGCGATTATCAGCCACGCATAGATGCCATCGAAAAGAAGCTCGATGCCATCCGAGGCTATCTTTGAAGTCCCTGCGAAGCAGAAGCGTCTCGAAGAATTAGACCATCAGCTCTCCAATCCCGAAGTCTGGAAGGATACCACCCGGCTCAGGGAGCTGCAGTCCGAGCGCTCCAAGATCGCAGACCTGCTCAAGCACTGGTACGATGTCACCCGGCTGTGGGACGACCTCCTGATCATGCTGGAGCTCTCCAAGGAGGACGACTATGCGCTGATCAAGGACATCGAGGAGACGATGCAAGAGCTGGAAGAGCGGTCGCATTCCATCGAGCGGGGCCATATCCTGTCCGGGCCGGATGATCAGAAGTCGGCCTTCCTCGAGATCCATGCCGGTGCGGGCGGTCTCGAGGCGCAGGACTGGGCGGAGATGCTCCTGCGGATGTACCTGCGCTGGGCAGAGGCCAACGGGTTCAAGATGCGCATCATCGACATATCCTCCGATCAGGAAGCGGGGATCAAGAGCGTGACCATCGAGGTAGAGGGGGAATGGTCCTTCGGATATCTCAAGGGCGAGACCGGCGTGCATCGGCTCGTACGGATCTCCCCCTTTGACGCCAACGCGCGCCGGCATACTTCGTTCGCCTCAGTGATGGTGACGCCAGAGGTGGACCAGAGCATCGATGTGCAGATCGACGAGAAGGAGTTGCGGATCGACACCTATCGATCATCCGGCCATGGGGGCCAGCACGTAAACAAGACCGACTCAGCGGTGCGGATCACGCACCTGCCGACGGGGATCGTGGTGTCGTGCCAGAACGAGCGCTCGCAGCACAAGAACAAGGCCTTTGCCATGAAGCTCTTGGCCTCCAAGCTCTACAAGCTCGAGGAGCGCAAGCAGAAGGAGCGTATGGAGGAGTTTACCAAGGGCAAGAAGGAGATCGCCTGGGGGAGCCAGATCCGCTCGTACATCCTCCAGCCGTACCAGCTGGTCAAAGACCACCGCACGAACCTGGACATCGGCAATGTCGCGGCGGTGCTCGACGGCGACATCAATCCCTTCATCGACGCCTACCTTGCCATGCAGGCGAGCGGGGAGTGAAGTCATGCTCGACCTCATCAAAAACCGTCGCAGCATCCGCAAGTTCAAGGAGGGCGAGGTGAGCGACGAGCTCATCGACCGCATCCTGATCTCCGGTGTCTGGGCGCCCTCGGGACTCAACAACCAGCCCTGGCGCTTTGCCGTGATCAAAGACCAAACGGTCAAGGAGCAGATCGCCGGGCTTACGCATTACAGCAAGATCGTGCGCGCGGCCAATGCGCTCATCATTGTTTTTCTGGACAACGGTACGAGCTATGATCGGACCAAGGACGTCCAGTCCATTGGGGCATGTATAGAGAACATGCTCCTCGCCATTCACGGGCTCGGTCTGGGCGGGGTATGGCTGGGGGAGATCCTCAGGAATCGCGAGGCCGTGGCCCAGGCGCTCGAGGCGCCCGAGGGCTACGAATTGATGGCGGTGATCGCCTTTGGGATCCCGGCCGAGTCTCCGCATCCGCACGAGCGCAAACCTCTATCCGAGCTCGTATTCTATAGGAGATAGCCCGTCTTTCCCCGCCGGAGCGGAGAAAGGCAGGAGAGCATGTTAAATCTTGACGAAGTCGAGGCCGAACTTCCTGAGCGTGGCTTTGGTCGGGACGCCGTTTGCATCCCAGCCCCTGAGCTTGTAGTATGGGGGGAGCATCTTGTCCATTCTCACGCGCGACTCGGGTTTGTCTGGTATCTGCGGCTCGTCTGTGAAGCGTTTCGGCAGAGTGTCGTCCTTTTTCCCGATGCCTTCCCGGAGATTGAAGAGCCACTCGAGAGTGGGGCTTAAGGGTAGAGTAGGAAACTGACTCCGCACACCTGCCGGGACTTTTTGTTGGACGCCTTGCCGCACGCGGCTACTACGTGTCAACCGGAGGTTATGCTGCATCAGTCTCCCCTCATCAAACCGTGCATGCGGTTCTCCCGCACACGGCTTTCCGATGTCCTTCACCCCAAGGCATGCGCTTGCGCCCAGCCCGCTGTCGTCGGCACCTTGTATAAACCATACATCCCGTACAAATCCCTGGTCTTATACTGGTATAACGCGGACATCAGGTTCCGTACCTTGTGCCGTTTGCCAAGATGGATCTTCATTCGCGTCTCAACATGATGCTTGACGTGCGTCAGCGCCTTGCTGCAATTACGATAATGAAAGTATCCAACCCAGCCACGGACCGTGGTGTTGACCTCCTCCATGATCCGGTTCATCGGCCTTCCGGTACGGTTCCTTCCAGTCAGCTCCGTTACCCGGTCTTTGATGACCTGCAGGGATTTCTTCGAAGGCTGTACATGCGCATAGTGCTTACCCGTCCTTCGGCTCTTCCCCATCCAGATGCTAAAACCAAGAAAGTCGAACCGCCCTGCATGGGTGTCGACCACACGGGTCTTCCCCTCATTCAGGTTTAGCCCAAGGCGTTCCAGTATCCGACGCAGCTCTGACATGGGCTCTTCGGTCCCCCTCCGACAGAGTATGACGATATCGTCCGCATAACGTGCGATGCGGGCGCCCAACCGTTGCTGATACTGCCGCCGCTCCCAGATCCTGTCCAAAAGGTGCAGGTAGAGATTGGCCAGCAACGGAGAGATTACTCCGCCCTGCGGGGTTCCTTTGCCTCCGTCTTTGCCGCCACCGATGGTGCGCTTCGTGCCATCCTTATCCTCCTCCACGACCGGAGCCTTGAGCCACATCTGGATCAGGCGCAGAACTGCACCGTCACAGATGCGCTCGGCCACTACAGCCATGAGCTTGGCATGTGGTATGTTGTCGAAGTACTTGGATAGATCGGCGTCGATGACCTCGGTGTATCCCTTGTTCATGGTGTGCGCCACGTCATCGACGGCATCGTGGGCTGACTTCTTCGGCCTGAATCCGTATGAGGTTTCGCAAAAGTCCGCTTCGAAGATCGGCTCGATGACCAGTTTTACCGCCATCTGAGCCACCCGGTCGCGTATGGCCGGGATTCCCAGGGGACGCATACTCCCATCCGCCTTGGGGATCATGACCCGCTTGACAGGGTCCGGTTTGTACGTCTTGGTTCTCAGTGCTTCCGCCAGCTCCGCCGTAAAGGCGAACGCCCCTTCCCCCGACTCGATGGCCTCGAAGGTCACCCCGTCTATCCCGGGGCTCCCTTTGTTGGCGCGGACGAGCCTATAGGCGAATTCGAGGATATCCGCCCGATAGACCTTGTCGTACAAGGCGTGGAAGCGGCAGGCCGGCTCTTGCTTGGCCTTGTGGTAGAGCTTCCTCTGTAGTGTCCTGATCTTTTCCGGGGTTGTTAGCATTTCTGCAATCCCCTTGTCCTCCACTCTTCGGTTGCGTGAACAAAGTAGGGTCCCTTCCCTCGGGCAGGGTTATGTTGTCCCATGCCCTCAA
>CAYGXB010000340.1:0-3592 GCA_964353605.1 uncultured Bacteriovoracaceae bacterium | reverse complement strand
GACCTCCATCCGTGTGGGAAAGAGGGAAAAGAGCCACGATGCCCCTGAAATAGCAAAAACCGTAGCCCTGGCGCTCCGATCCATCATGGAGTCGGGCTTGAGGCCTGTGATCAATGCTACGGGGGTGATCGTCTATACGAACCTTGGCCGTGCGCCTCTCGCGAAACAAGCGCTCGAGGCCATGATCGAAAGCGCTGGCTATTCCAACCTCGAGTACAACCTGGAGCGCGGTACGCGGGGGTCGCGGCAGGATCATATCAGGCCAATTGTGTGCGCCTGTTTCGGAGTCGAGGATGCCCTCGTGGTCAACAACAATGCGGCGGCTGTCCTCCTCGTCCTCACGAGCCTGGCAAAAGGAAAAGAGGTAATTGTCTCGCGTGGAGAGCTCGTCGAGATCGGCGGCTCGTTTAGGATGCCGGATGTCATGGCCTTGAGCGGGGCAGTATTGAAAGAGGTTGGCACGACGAATAAGACGAGGTTGCCCGACTACGAAAAGGCCGTCTCAGGGGAAACCGCGCTGATCATGAAGGTGCACCGGAGCAACTTCGCCGTGATCGGCTTCAGCGAGGAGGTAGAGATCAGGGATCTTTCTGAATTTGCGCATGACAAGGAGATTCCTCTCTATGTGGATATGGGTTCGGGCATGCCATTCGAGCTCGATGCATTTGGAATCCCAGACGAGTGGACGATCCCTGCGTGTCTCAAGCAGGGGGCGGATGTCGTTTCGTTCAGTGGTGACAAGGTCCTCGGTGGACCCCAGGCGGGGATCATCCTCGGCAAGCGGGATCTCATCCAGGTCATGGCGAAGCACCCACTGCATCGCGCCGTGCGGATAGACAAGCTCGGTGTTGCGGCTTTGGGCGCCACCTTGCGGCTTCTCAGCCAGAACGGGTACCAGGAAATACCGGTATTGCGAATGATTTCAGAACCCGTCTTGAGCGTGAAGACGCGTGCGGAGGAATACAAGGGCCTGCTTACCATGGCCTCTGAGATCGTCACTACCCAGGCGGTGATCGGAGGGGGCTCAGCCCCGACCAAGGCATTTCCTTCGTACGGCGTCGCAGTCCGTTCTCCGGAGGCGCCAACACTCCATGCGCGTCTACGAAAGGAAGGCATCGTCTGCCGGATTGAAGAGAACAGGCTTATCTTCGATATGCGGACGGTGGATTCTTCGCAGGTGAGAACGTTGGCCGAGAAGATGAACGAGGTGGCGAGTGGCGTTTAAGCTCGCGATTGCTTTGGGCGGGGGAGGAGTCAGGGGGCTTGCCAATATCGGTATATTGAAGGCCTTCGAGGAAGCAGGCATACGGCCTGCCATTGTTACCGGCACGAGCATGGGGGCCATTGTCGGCGCAGTATATGCGGACACACTGGATGCATTAGAGACCGCGAGGATCATCAAGGGATACTTGGGTTCGGAGGAGTTCCTGAGGCAGACCCAAAAACTGGACACGTCTCCCGATCTGGACAAAGGTTTCCTGGACCGGATCTTCGATACGGCCAAGAAGGGATACTTATTCTACCGGTTCTTCATGCGGGAATCCGTGATTTCGGAAGGATTGTTCCTGGAGATTGACACGCTCGTCCCCGACAAGACCTTCAGCGAGCTCAAGCTCCCCTTTGCCTGCATCGCACTCGATCTCGTTTCCGGCCTTCCTGAGATTTTTCATGCCGGACCCCTCCGGCCCGCGGTGAGGGCCTCCAGTGCCGTGCCCGGCATGATGCCCCCGGTCGGCATTGGAGGGGGAATGTATGCGGATGGCGGCTGGGCTGAGAGCGTCCCGGTTTCCGCTGCCCTGTTTCTGGGGGCGGACTTCGTTATTGCCGCTGACGTGACCCGGGACATCGCAGCGATTGACTATAGGAGCGAGATCAAGAGCAGTATGGACATCCTCTTCAGGGCCAATGATATTGCGCGATCCTTGATGAACACTTATAGGACAAGGGATGCGGATTTCGTCATCCACCCGGATGTCGGCGAGGCCCCATGGTCGGCTTTTGATAATATCGACGGCTATATCTCGGCTGGTTATTCATCCGCGAAACAGACCATACCCTATCTCCAGAAGGTGCTCAAGAAAGAGAGATTTTTGCGGCTGTGGAAGAGGAAAAAGAGATAACCGCACAGATCTCCGACAAAGGACTACGTCTCGATATAGTTTTTTCGAAACGTGCAGCCTTGACTCGATCCGCGGCGGGCAAGCTGATCGATGAAGGCAGGGTGCATGTGGACGGTATCAGCAGGAAGCAGTCCTTCAAGATCATGCCCGGCATGCATATCCGATATGTCGTAAAGACCATGGTTGAAACCTCTCTTTTGCCTGCTCATATCCCGCTCGACATCATGTACGAGGACGACTGGATCATCGTAATTGATAAACCAGCCGGACTGGTCGTGCACCCCGGTGCAGGGAACCGGGAGAATACCCTCGTGAATGCACTCATAGCGAGGTATCCTGAGATTGTGAATGTAGGAAGCACCGAGAGACCGGGGATCGTGCATAGGTTGGACAAGCTCACCTCTGGCGTCATGGTTATCGCCCGCAACGCCAAGGCGTACTATGCTCTTGCCGATGCCTTCAAGGCCCATGCGTATAAGCGGGTGTATCTCTGCATGTGCTATGGGCATATGCCAAAGGGGAAGGGCCGTATTGCCACGCTCATGCACAGGCACCCCAAGGATAGAAAGAGGATGAGTTCGAAAGTGAAAGTGGGCAAGGAGGCGGTGACCAACTGGGAGGTTTTACGTTCATGGCCAGGATTCTCCCTGTTGAGCCTGAGTCTTGAGACGGGGAGGACCCACCAGATCCGGGTCCATCTCTCCGATATAGGGCACCCGATCGTCGGAGATGCAGAGTATGGCGGCAGGAGTCAAGCGAATGAGATCAGGGATCCTGCGCTGAAGTCATATATCAAGGGTATAGAGCGGCAGATGCTCCATGCGCACATCCTTGGCATCCAACACCCTGATACCGGAGAGTATCGCGAGTTCTTTTCTCCACTTCCGGCCGATATGCAGGCGCTCATGAACATGCTGGATTCCTGGGAGAAAGCTATAGCATAGCATCGACATGAAAAGCTCAATCCCCCGATCCTACTTGATCTCCAAGGGGGGGGGCAAGGATCCATTGGTCACATGTTGGTGCTGCATTTCCAATCGTGCCAGAATATGACCAACAATTATCTGGCCCCTTAAAAATCAGGGCGGATAGGAGGCGTAAGTTTTTTTCATGCAACTTGATATTACTCTACTGAAGATGCAGTGGATGATAAAGATACTAGAAAATAGAAGTACACCGCACGCCCGTTGACAATTGACAAACACGGCGTTGTATGACTAGAATCCTGAGTTTACGGGGGATCCCTTGCGCCTGGATTTGCTGTTCCAAGGAGACGTTGCTGTCGATGATAATCCGTGGGGGAGGATGATAACGATGAAAAGAAATGCTGCCGTATCTCGGCTCAACAGCCAGGATTTCCTCATGCTGGCCCTGGATGATACAATGCCATCACTTGGTATTGTTTTGACCTTTCGCTTCAAAGAGCCGCACAGCGTTTCTGAGATGCGGGAGGCCATGCGCTACATGTTCAC
>CAYGXB010000339.1:0-3609 GCA_964353605.1 uncultured Bacteriovoracaceae bacterium | reverse complement strand
TCGAATATTTCAATTGAGCACATTAAATCTTCAATCAGGCAGCGGGTTGAAACTGGGAGCCAATGGTGGGCCGTGACAGTAGATGCAACTGGTTCAAGATGAACTACCGACATCCTTTTCCCATCGATTTCGAAACTATCTATGCGAAGTCCTGCGTAGCAAAACCACTCAAGTAGTTCACCCTTCTTGTTTTCAAGAACTTTAGGACCGAACTCGTGTACTGGTCCACAGCGATACATCTGATACAACTCCGCAGCTCGCCTTCCGTAGTTTGGATCTGTCTTTGTCATGACCTGCTTAATAAACTCCCGTGATCGATCTCCAACTTGTCCTCGTCCGCAGTACAGATGCCCAAGATGATCAACGTAACTCAAAACCTCTCGACAAATTGCGAATGGGGCATGCTCGGGAACGTCTAGCAAAGGGCGAATGTCTGCCGTAACAGTACCTTTGAGCTTTTGTAGATAAACCCCCGCCTCTTTCCAAGAGGCTATGATGGGAACTTGCGCCATTCAGTTATCGCTCCATGCAAGCGGCGCCAGCTACTGTGGAAACTAGGTCGTTAATATCTCTGACCAAATCGGGTAGACGGATACTTGGAAAAGCACTCATGTGTTTGTTTATTATTGTTTTGAGTTCGACCTCTAAATGCTCGCAGTCGGCCTTCTTCAGGAGTTCAACGTAACCTTCCCCAATCATATCCTTGCAGTTCTTCAGTTCGTCTTTCCGGTCGTCCCACCCCATCTTCGTAACCTGTTCATGCAGCCCGAGACACCAGTGAACTCGGGAGAGAACGCCATATTTAACGGCGTCTTTGGGATTCCCTTCACGTTGTCGAAATAAACGCATCTTGTCGTAGATTTCAGAAAGCGACATATGATCACTGGCTGTCTGCTGGATTAGTGTATTGAACCACGCCCAAGCTTCGTCGTTCCTTTTTGCTTTCTGGAGGTAGGGCGGGAGCTTCAGGTAATCTTTGACCGTAAGCGTCAGCTTCTTTTCTTCAGCTTCCTTATAAGCAGCCTTTAATTTATCTACTGCTTCGTCAAATTTTCCCGCCTTATGTAATGCCGTTGATTCCTTCACCATTTCTGAGTAGTGGCGGAAAAGATCGTCATTAACCTTCGTTTCGAAGGTAAGCTGAACGACTTTTTTCTTCTTCAAGAAGAAGTAACTGACGATCCCCACAATTAACAGAATAAGAAGGACGGTATTCATGTTATTCCTCTGGTGTGTCTGCAACCCCAACCTGTACTTGTCGTCCCAACACCGTATAAGGTTATCTTTTGCGGAATTGCGCTTATAGTATCCGATAGGAACCGCCACCAATACATGGGTTTATTATCCCCTCTGCGAAGCTGGAGTCAAGGTGGAAAGCAAGAGAAAAGATCTCCGCTTCGCCAATCAGATACAGAGCGTCATCCGCACCAAACATGATACCCTGAGCGTCTTGAAGACCACCCTCGTCTGGAGTAAGCAAGAGACAATCTTCCGCCATATGCTCTGGGCGTGCGACAGGAATCGAGATTCCCCAGGACTATGGCAAGGCGCGTTCTGCACCCGCTCCGTTGAGCGCGATCGACTTCCCAAAATCGGATCGCACTCAACGGAGCGGGTGCGGCTTCGGGCGAGCCTTCACGCAGTGAAGATCGCCCGAAGTGACCCATATTCCCCTCAATCCGGCTGCGCTTGGTTCGCTTGCCTTTCCTGCCCCGAAAGCTCTGGCCCCCCTTGAGGGGGGTCGGGGGGAGAAGCTTTTGCATAATTTTTACACGACGTTTAACTTAGTTTTACAACCGCATCCCCCCAAATATGCTATCCTGCTTTTCATAAGATTGCTTGTTATCCTTCACCCTGGAGAGGTAAAAACATATGAAGGCGTTATTCATATATCCTGTGATACCGGACACCTTCTGGAGCTTCAAGCATGCCCTTTCCTTCGTTGGAAAGAAGGCCGCCTTCCCCCCGCTCGGCCTGCTTACCATAGCGGCCATGACACCGCTAGGATGGGAGAAACGGCTCATCGATATGAACGTGAAGGAGCTGAAGGATGAGGACATCCGCTGGGCGGACTATGTCTTCATCACCGCCATGTATGTGCAGAGCGCATCGGTGAAAGAGGTACTGCACAGGTGCAAGAGATGGGAGAAAAAGATCGTGGCGGGCGGCCCCTATTTCACGACCTCGGATGAGGACTTCAGCGCCATCGATCACCTCGTCCTCGGGGAGGCCGAGGAGACGTTCCCCCGCTTTCTCGCCGACCTTGAAAAGGGGAGGGCCATACGTCTGTATACGACCGACAAAAGGCCGGATCTCTCTCTGACCCCGATCCCCGCCTGGGGGCTCATCGACATGCGGGCCTATGATTCCATGCTCATACAGTTCTCACGGGGCTGCCCGTTCGACTGCGAATTCTGCAATATCACCCAGCTCAACGGCAGGAAGCAGAGAACGAAGACTCCGGAACAGTTCGTCGCGGAGATCGATGCCCTGTACCGGATGGGGTGGTACGGATCGGTCTTCGTCGTGGACGACAACTTCATCGGCGCAAAGGCGAAGGTGAAGGAGATGCTCAAGCGGCTCGCCGTATGGATGGATGAGCATGGCCGGCCTTTCCACTTGTTCACCGAGGCCTCCATTGACCTCGCCGAGGACCATGATCTCATGGAGCTCATGGTCAGGGCCGGTTTCAACAAGGTCTTCGTCGGGATCGAATCTCCGAACGAGGACAGCCTCAAGGAGGCCGGCAAGGTGCAGAACATGCGGATAAATCTGCACCAGGCCGTGAAGACCATCCACGCGAACGGCATGGAGGTGATGGGCGGATTCATCATCGGCTTTGACTGCGATACCGAGGATATCTTCGAGAAGCAGGTCGCGTTCATCCAGACCAGCGGCATCATCATGGCCATGGTAGGGCTCCTGGGCGCCCTCCCGGGGACCAGACTGTATAACCGCCTGAAGGACGAAGGCAGGCTCCTGCAGCAGCCCTCAGGCGACAATACGGACGGATCCCTCAATTTCATCCCCCGCATGGACAAGACCAGACTCCTGGAAGGCTATTATCGCGTGCTCGAAGGCATATACTCCCCAGCGGCCTATTATAAACGCTGCATCAACTTCCTGAACACCTACAGGCCGAGGAATGTATCGAAGATAGACCTCTCCGGCGTCATGGCCCTGTTCAGGAGCATATGGCGGATGGGGATAAGAAACGAGGGGTCATTTAGACCATATTATTGGAGACTCCTCTATAAAAGCCTCATGATCAACCCGCGCACCTTCGGTGAGGCGGTACGACTGGCAATCGTCGGGCTGCATTTCAGAAAGTCGCTCCTCAAGAATGCGCCCCCGGAAGCCGCACAGGATCCATGGGAGTATGTCGCTCGCCGGGATTTCGCTGCATAATCGCGGCCAACGCGCTTCTCTGCCGATGATTTTATCGTTGATACAACCTTTCCTGGTTCTTCACACGGAAGTGTACTTTAGAGGAAGGGCATGGTGGCGGTGTATGCTCTCGTATGGGGCAGGACGGCGGAGCGAATACGGACCAAGGGTATTCTTTGCCAAGGGAAGGCCTTATTGGAAAGCACTCTCTGGTTAGAGAGA
>CAYGXB010000338.1:0-3616 GCA_964353605.1 uncultured Bacteriovoracaceae bacterium | reverse complement strand
TTCTCCGGGATTAAGACCGTACTCGGTACAGACCAGCCTTCCCTTAAAACGGGTTTCCAGAACCCGAGCCGCATGGCTGCAAGCAGGATTGGCTCTTCCCCCAGATACTGAGTCCCAATCTTGGCGAAAACTACGTTATTGGATTTGGCGAAGGCCTGTACTAGGGTAACCTGCTGGGAACAGCGATCATCCCTCGGTGTAAGCTGACCTCTGTAGAGGGTATGGGGGCTCCCTGTGTAGGAAATGGGTGTAAAAGGCGTCATGCCACGCTCAATGGCTGCCGTGGTCGTTACGATCTTGAATATGCTCGCAGCAAGGTAGACATTCAGGGGAATGCTGCAGTCTTCCCCGTTCGTATCCTTGCCATACAAAGCGAGGATATCCCCGGAATAGGCATCCAGGACCGCCACAGCGCTAAAGCCGACTTTGTATTTCCTGGCGGTATCAGCAATGAACCTTTGTAGTCCCCAGTCTATGGTGAGACCATACCTGTCGATGAGCTCAGGGGTGATATACCGCACCATACCCTTGCCAATAAACCGCTGATCTTCGAAATTGACATCCGCCTCACCCTTCTTGCCTGCAAAGAAAACGACAAAAATGAATACCACGAGGATAGGAACGAGGAAATATGGTATGTATATCTTTCCCCGTCTTTTGACATAAGCGCTTCTCATGTTATCATACGACATATTGTGGCGCATTTTGCACAAATGGCCTCTCTTTGTCAACCCAGGCATGTTTCTGCTCCCTGTATGTTATTAATCGCCATCATTGGCGCTGATCTTAAGCAGAGATGCATGGGTTAAGAAAAGTTACCCGATGCGCCCCTACATAACCCTAGAAAACAAGACGCCCTTATGCTATGGTCTCTCCTATGCATAGGGTTGCGCTCCAGACAAGTATGCTGGATCTCGTCCATCGGACATGCACCGAACTCCCCGAAGATGTCTTTCGAGCCATTGAAACGGCATATCAGCATGAAGAGCATGGGTCTGTCGCGCAGCAGACGTTGTTCATCATCAGACAAAGCGCGCAATCATCCGCTCAGGAGAGACTTCCCCTATGTCAGGACACGGGGGCTGTCTTCGCCATCATCAAGGCGAAACCGAACAAGGAACTCTTTGCTATTGACGAAGCCATAAAAGAAGCTATCCGTTCGCTTACCCGGGAAGGTACACTCAGGCAGAATTGCGTCGACCCTCTCACGGAAAGGAATACGGGCAATAATATCGGAGACCACGCGCCTGTGATACACACGCATCCCTGGGATGGTCCGGCGCAAGTCTTTATGATGTTAAAGGGAGGAGGATCAGAGAATATAAGCACCCAGTACAGCCTCCCGAACGAAGGGCTTTGCGCTGGAAGAGATCTTGACGGGGCGCGGCGATGCATGCTCGATGCTGTCTTCCAGGCGCAGGGGAAAGGCTGTGCCCCCGGTATCCTCGGTGTCTGCATCGGGGGCGACCGGACCTCAGGATACATCCAGGCAAAGGAACAACTCTTCAGAAAGCTAAACGACAAAAACCCTTCAGCACAACTGGCGCAACTCGAAGATGTCGTGTATGCAGAAGCCAACATGCTCGGCATCGGCCCCATGGGGCTCGGCGGTAAAGCAACACTGCTCGGGGTGAAGATCTCCCCTGCTGCACGGCACCCTGCCTGCTACTACGTCACGGTGAGCTACTCGTGCTGGGCAACCAGACGCTATGCCGTCGAACTGGATGAAAACGGAAGGATAGCACGATGGCTGTAAGGCACATCTCATCCCCCCTGACCAATGATGTCGTCAAGGGATTGAAGACTGGTGACGCTATCCTCTTGAGCGGGACAATCATCACTGCCCGAGACCAGGCACATAAATACCTCTGCTCAGGAGGTAATCCGCCCGTCGACCTAACTGGCATGGTAATCTATCATTGTGGTCCGGTCGCCAGAGAGGGAGAAGACATATGGAAGATCATCGCCGCAGGTCCAACAACCTCCATACGGGAAGAGCCCTATGAAGCCGAGATCATTCGGCGCTTCAGGCCGGCAGCCATCATGGGCAAAGGCGGCATGGGAAAACAGACCCTCAAGGCCATGGAAGAATGCGGCTGCGTGTATCTCCATGTCACGGGTGGGGCGGCCCAATATTTGGCAAAATGCATCAAAGAGGTCAAGGGAGTATTTATGCAAGACGAGTTTGGGCAACCCGAGGCTATGTGGCTGTTCCGCATCGAAGACATGCCGGCACTCGTCACTATGGACACCTATGGAAGCTCATTCCATGCTGAAAGAGAGCTGGCATCTTTCCAAAAATTCAAAGCATTGCTCAACAGGAAATTTGAGAGCATGAAATAAAAACCTAAGGAGGTTTCCATGAATGTCATGGAATTGTTTGCTATGAAGGGCAAGGTATCCATCGTCACCGGCGGTGGGAGAGGGATCGGCAAGTTCATCGCCACCGGCCTGGCCGAGGCTGGATCGCATGTGGTCATCGCATCACGGAAAGTGGAAAACTGCCAAAAGGAAGCGCAGGAGCTCAAGTCTCTCGGGGTCAAGACCCTGGCAGTCAAATGTGATATGGGCTCTAAAGAGGACATCGAGAACCTGGTCAAAACCACCATGGATGCATTCGGTACGATCGATGTCCTGGTGAACAATGCGGGCATCACATGGGGAGCACCGACCCTGGATTTCCCCCTGGACAAGTGGGAGAAGATCTTCGATGTCAACGTAAAGGGCGTGTGGATCCTCTCCCAAAAAGTGGCGAATATTATGAAGGAGAAGGGCGGCGGCAAGATCATCAATATCTCATCATTCTACGGGTCGCGAGGCTCCCTCGAAGAGGCCCACCCCGCCGTGGCCTACAATCCCTCCAAGTCTGCGGTCGAGGTGCTCACCAAGAACCTTGCTATCAAGCTCGCCCGGTACAAGATCTACATCAACTGCATCGCTCCCGGCTTCTTCAAGACCGACATGATGGCATACGTTTTCAAGCCGGAGATGAAACCCGTGCTCGACCTCACCCTCTCCCAGATCCCGCTTGGAACGTACGGAGAGGAGGATCAAATCAAGGGGCTGGCACTATTCCTCGCCTCCAAAGCCTCCGATTATATAACCGGCGGCATCTTCCCGGTCGACGGCGGCCTCTCGGCGAAATGATCACAACCCAGCTCCCCTTGATCTTCAGGGGGAAGTGGGAGAGTGCGAGCTTTTAAATATAAAGCCAGAAAATACGCCGGCGGATCTCAGGGATCTTAGCCTGAGCCGCTTTGTAGCCCGCTTGCACATAGGTGTCGAAAGATGCAAAGTCATACCAGGTATGGGTGCCGAGCTCCGGACAAATCACGGTATCGAGTTCCTGCGTAAGGTAGATATCCATGAAATCCCGTGTGATATCATAACTCCTGAAGACAACATCGAAGCTGTGACCGAGCTCATTGTCGGGGTCTTCGATTGGTTCGATATCCTTGTGCACATCCACACCGATGATGTAATCCGGCTTGAAAGTCCGCGCCAGATGAACGGGGATCATCTCGGCGACACCACCATCAACCAAGAGCATGGTATGCATGATCACCGGCGGGAAGAAGCCGGGAACGGCGCTGCTTGCCTGGAGCGCGGCACAGAG
>CAYGXB010000337.1:0-3640 GCA_964353605.1 uncultured Bacteriovoracaceae bacterium | reverse complement strand
ACTTGCATGTGTTAGGCACGCCGCCAGCGTTCATTCTGAGCCGGGATCAAACTCTCATGTTTAATCCTTACCATTATCGCATCTCCCACTATTCAGTTTTCAAAGATCAAATGGTACTTGTGCAATAAATAATAATAAATACTTCGCGAGCCATTGTCAATATCTTTTTTCTAAATCTTTTTTCTAAGGTCCTTTGCCGGTTGGATGTCCCATTACCTTCCCCGAGGTTTTCATACATTTTCACCCCAGCGCCTCATCCGCCAGCACCGCTCAAAAAAGCTTGATCTATCTATGCTAAAGAGGAACGTATGTCAAGGTTTATCTTAAAAAATTTCAAAATATAATTCACTAATGATATCAATTGATTAGATAATCTTTTTAACCCTTAATTTCGACCTTGGCAAACCGCCTCTTCCCGGCCTGAAGGATATAGGTTCCGGAAGAGAGGATTAGTTCATCGCTCAACACCTTCTTTGCATTGATCTTCACGCCGCCCTGCTGGATGAGACGCTTCGCCTCCGAGGTGCTCTTCGTCAGCCCGGTCTCTTTGAGCACGGAACATATCCAGGGCCTCTTAAGAGAAAGGGTAAACTCCGGCATCTCCTCGGGCAACTCCCTGGCCTGAAAGACTTTGGAAAACACCTCCTTTGCATGCACAGCCTGCTCTCGCCCGTGAAACCGCTCAGAGAGCTCGAAGGCCAATTCCATCTTTACCTCCATCGGATGGGCAATACCTTTCTCTACATCCTGCTTGAGTTGGGCAATCTCATCCATTGACTTTGAACTCAAGAGTTCATAGTACCTCCACATGAGGGCATCGGGGATGGACATGACCTTGCCAAACATGTCTGAAGGCTCGTCATTTATTCCTATATAATTATTGTATGATTTGCTCATCTTCTGAATGCCGTCGAGCCCTTCAAGGAGCGGCATGGTTATGATTACCTGGGGTTCAAGGACATATGCCTTCTGAATCTCGCGCCCCATAAAAAGGTTAAAGATCTGGTCGGTCCCACCGAGCTCCACATCAGCCTGCAATGCCACTGAGTCATATGCCTGAACAAAGGGGTAGAGAAACTCATGGATACTGATGGGCTTCTCATCCTGATACCGCTTCTTGAAATCTTCTCTTTCCAACATCCGCGCTACTGTCTGCTGCGAGGCAAGCTTGATGAAATCGGCCACACTCATGGCGTCCATCCATTCCGAATTGAAGGCCACCCGCGTGCGCTCTTTATCGAGAATCTTGAATATCTGATCCTGGTAGGTTTTGGCATTCAGTATAACCTCATCCCGGGTGAGCGCCTTGCGTGTTGTGCTGCTGCCGCTTGGATCGCCGATCATACCCGTGAAATCCCCGATCAGGAAGATTACTTCATGCCCCAGTTCCTGAAACTGCCGCATCTTCTGGAGGAGCACCGTATGTCCGAGATGGATATCAGGGGCAGTGGGATCGAAACCCACCTTGATCTTCAAGGGCTTGCCTTTCTTGAGCTTCTCGATAAGTTCCCCCTCAGAAACAATGTCCACAACACCCCGCCGGATTTCTTTCAATTGCTCCTCAAACATTTTGCTCCCCCTGAATCCAAATCTCACCCCCCCCTTGATCTCAAAGGGGGCTTGAGGGTTTGAGATTTTATTTTGCATACTCAACCGCGCGGCTTTCGCGGATGACGATCACCTTGATCTGGCCCGGGTAGGTGAGTTTTTCCTCGATGGATTTGGAGATGTCCTTGGCCAGAAGCTCGGTATCAGCGTCGCTCGTGTTCTCCGCCTCAACCATGACGCGCAATTCCCTGCCCGCCTGGACGGCAAAGGCTTTGCTCACCCCTTTGAAAGACGCAGCGATCTCTTCGAGATCCGTCAGTCGCTTGATATAGTTCTCGAGCATCTCCCTGCGTGCCCCGGGACGTGCCGCAGAGAGCGCGTCCGCCGCCTGGACCAGGAAGCAGTATACCGAGCTCACGGGCGCCTCATTATGATGCGCTGCGATGGCCTCCAACACCTTGTTTGACTCCCCATACCGCTTTGCTATCTCGGCCCCGATGATGGCATGCGAGCCTTCCACCTCATGGTCGACCGCTTTGCCAATATCATGGAGAAGCCCGATGCGTTTGGCGATCTTCTGGTTTACTCCGAGCTCGGCGGCGATGACCCCGCAGAAATGGGCGACTTCAAGGGAATGTTGATAGACATTCTGCGAGAAGCTCGTTCTGTACTTGAGCTTGCCCACAAGCTTGATAAGTTCGGGGTTTATCCCGTGCACGCCCACATCAAAGGTGGCCTGCTGGCCAGACTCCCAGACCCCTTCATTCACCTCGTTGGTCACCTTCTCTACGATTTCCTCAATGCGGGAAGGATGTATCCTGCCATCGACGACGAGTCGTTCCAGAGAGAGTCGTGCAACCTCGCGCTTGATGGGATCAAAGCTCGATATGATCACGGCATCCGGGGTATCGTCGATAATGAGATCAACCCCGGTGACCGCCTCGATCGAACGGATGTTTCTTCCTTCTCTGCCGATGATGCGTCCCTTCATCTCCTCACTTGGGAGGTTCACTACCGAAACGGTGCGCTCGCTCACCACATCGGCGGAATAACGCTGGATCGCAGTAGCCAGAATCTCTTTTGCCTTCTTATCCGCCTCGGCCTCGGCTTCGTCCTGGATCTGTTTCAGCTTCTTTGCAGCCTCATGCCTGGCCTCGCTCTCTAGAGACTCCATCAATGCCCGCTTCGCTTGCTCGGAGTTCATGCCGCTGATCTCCTCCAACCGTGTGATCTGCCTCCGCCGCAGCTCTTCCACCTCGGCCTTAAGAGAGTCCACATATTTCGTCCTATCCGCCAATGACTTTTCCGACCTCTTGATTTCCTGATCCCGTTTGTCAAGGGAGGTAAGTTTGTTATCCAGCATGTCTTCCCTTTGGAGGATCCTCTTCTCGGCAGCCGTGACCTCCTTCATGCGCTCCCGAGCCTCGTCCTGGCTCTTCGTCTTGGCGGCAAAAATAAACTCTTTGGCCTGAAGCTGGGCATCGGTGATAATGCTTGAAGCCTCCTTCTTTGCATCCTCCATTACCCGTTTGGTAATGGTATCTGCATCCACCCTGGCCTTCCTGCTCAAAAGGAAGTGTATGCCAAATCCGATTACAGCACTAGCCACTAATCCAATACTGATATATGCAATTTCCATCACAACACCTCGCATTCTGTTTTGAAGATACCCAGTTGCGTCGCCACAAAATTCACCCGTGCATCCCATGGTTCACTCGGCAATCGCTCTATGAAAAACTCATCAAGACATACCCCGATGGTGATCACATTGGGGTGTGTCTCGATCAGCCTATCATAGTATCCCTTTCCATGCCCCACTCTATACCCATATCGGTCAAAGACCAGACCTGGTACAAGGATGAGGTCAATATTCGTCATCGGAATTGGTTGTGAGTTATGAGGTTCGGTGATCCCAAAGGAACCTTGAGTAAAATCGCTCAGGGATTTCGCGGGGCAAAAGACGAGCCTGTCTCCCTCTACCCCTGGAAATACGATTGTCTTATCAGATGCATTCCACAACGGGAGGAGATCAACCTCCCCATGGATTGGGATATATAGAGCTACGACAAATGCATCCGTGAACAAGGGTGAG
>CAYGXB010000336.1:0-3645 GCA_964353605.1 uncultured Bacteriovoracaceae bacterium | reverse complement strand
CGCTCGAGCTTCACATCAACGCCTTTTTCGCCGAACTGCCTGACTGAAACTGAGGTGTCGGGGCTTGACCCCCCATTCTTTTTCCATTTCAGTCAACGGCGATGTCTATCTGCTTCTCGCGCAGAAACCCTAGCATCTGTGCTCTGTCAGGCAGGCCCTTTCTGCCGCCAAGGCGGGTTGCTTTAAGAGCCGAGTAGGCAGAGGCAAAGAGCATCTTGCTTTCGAGTTCCCAGCCCTTGAACTCCCCGAAGAGAAAGCCGCCGTGGTAGGCGTCACCGCAGCCGGTGGTGTCGACGGCGTCAACCTTCACTGCCTCCACCCTCACCGTCCGGCCGTCCTCGTACCCCCAGCTTCCCGCCGCGCCGCTTGTTATAACCACCGTCCTCGGCCCGAGGTCGGCGAGCTTTCTCAGGCAGTTTTCTACATTGTCCTCTCCCGTGATAGCCATGGCGATATCGAGGTTTGGTATGAGGATGTCCACGTCCTTGACGAGCTCGAGGAGTTCAGGCGAGTTGTATTCAGCGTCGAGCGAGACTTTCACGCCCGCACTTTTACATTGCCGGGCCGCCTGCACAGCCGCGTCGATGAAAAACCCGTCGAGGTGGAGTATGTCGACGTTCTCGAGAGCGGCTGCCGGGAAGTCCTTCCCGTAGGCGAAGGAACACCCCGGGCGATAGCATATGCTCCTCGCCCCGGTCTGGGAGTCAACTATGATGATGCTCAAGGGCGAAGGGTTTTTTGTGTCGATGTCCACCTCAAACTCCACGCCCTCGCGTTGCATGTCATCGATAATGACCTGCCTGAACTCGTCGTTGCCCACCTTCCCGAGCCACCTGGTCTTTACCCCCAGGCGCGAAAGGGAGACGAGCGCATTGGAGACCGTCCCGCCCACCTGCCGGTCATAATCGAGGAGCAGCGTGTAGCAATCGGGCTTGGGGAAGCTCAGCACCCTGCCGATGATGTCCACGACGGAAACCCCGATGCCCAGGATGTAACCACCCATCTCAACCACCGCCCTCTAAGAGCCTCTTCAGCTCTGCGAGAACCATCGTGTGATCGCCGGGAACCATCGCAACGTGCTGGGTGTAGAACGCCCGGATGCACTCCCTCGCATCCGGCACCTTTAAAAAGAACGTCGGCCAGTCCATGAGGAGCGGCTTCAGATCCTCCCTCTCGATAACCTCGCCCAGGAGGGCTGAGGCCCAGTAAGCGTCGCGCCTCTTTCCCATCCCGAAGATCGTCACGCGCTCAATCGCCTTCGCGTTATAATCCACGCAGAAGGAGCCGCTCATGCCCTGGACGTTCTTCGCGAGGGCGAATCCCTTCATGCCCTCGCCCGGGTTGTCGATGTTGCCTGCGTACCACACCGGTGCGCCGCCGCAGTTCTGGAGCGCGAGCAGGTTCTCTTCATAAAGGGGGATGATGAAATCGGCGAAGAGGGGAGGCTTTCCGGAGAGCAGCATGAGCAGGTAGGCCGCCATGGAGGCGAAGAAGTCGCCTTCGCAGGAAACGGGTACCATATTCTTCTCGCCCTCGAGGTCGTACGGCAGGGGAAGAAACGTGGGTACGAAACACAGACAACTATACCGGTCGGAGAACTCCGGCTGGCACTTGACCGACAGAAAATCGATGCCTTCCTCGTCGGCGATATCTTTGAGTGCAAGGTAATACGATACCTGCCTTCGCAGGACGCCCGAAGGGTCGTCAGGGAGACCCCCGGTGGCCTCGCCGAGCCGGGCCATGAAGGCGGCGAGCCGTTCACTATCGATGATATTGGCACGGTCGAGGATGAGCGCGCCGTCGATGTATATTATCTCGACACCGAAGTCCAAGAGCGCCCCGGCCGAGGAGAGCTCGGCATAATGCATCTCCATGCTTATGCCGCCCACGTTTCCAAACCGCTTGCCGTGCAGGGCCTCCAGGAGTTTTCCCGCCTTCGCCTTCTGCAGGAACTGTACGAGCTTTTTTGTCTCGCCGAGGGAGATATCATAGTCTGCGCCGAGCGATTCCAGCTCGCCGCGCATCGCCATCGGGCCGGAGAGGGCGAAGGGTGCGTTTATGAGTATCGGGAGACCGGTGCGCTCGTGGATGATGCCTCCCCAGCCCGGGGGAGCCCAGCCCGGCAGGTTGATGATGATCCCGGCGCCGCCGCTTGCGCCGATTGCATCCGCCGCCTCGTATACCTTCGCTTTCCTGTCGATGACCCCGAGGTCTACGACCTCTTCCCGATTGAGCGACCCCTTCAGGGCCGCGTGCGACGAAAGGTACTGCTCCTTTAGGTCCATGCCCTTCATCTGCAGGAAGTTCTCGTAGAACTCATCCCGCGGGTCGATCATCGTCACGATGGCGACGGGAGTCGAGAACGACGGCACCCCGTAGGTTGTTCCTCCGCTCTTGTTCATCATGCACCTCCGCCCGGTAACATATCCGCAAGGACCCAGTCCTTTATCCTCTGCATCGCTTCTGCATACGAAACAACCGTGCGCCAGCCGAGCTCCTCGCGAGCCCTTCTGGTGTCTATATCCAGGTCCCTTCCCATCAGGCCGACGATGTGCCTGGTCGCCGGCGGCTTTATGTTGAACTGAGAAAGCGTTTTCTCCATCAAGAACGCGAACAGCCACACGACCCGGAACGGAAGGCTGATCGAGGGTTTCTTCCCCACGACGGCTGCGAGGTCCGTGAGGTACCGCTTCCAGGTGACGTCCCAGTCGTCGCGGAACTGGAAGGTGCGGCCGATGCCGGCGTCGGAGGTACCGGCCCGGATGATTCCGTCAACCAGGTTGTCAACGTAAACCAGGCTCGCGCTGTACCGGCCGCCGTCGAAAAGGGGGACAAAGCCGTTCTGGAGGTTCTCGATGAGGTCCTTCACCCAGACGCTTCCCGGCCCGATCACGTTTGCCGGCCTAATAATTGTGGCCTTTACAGCTCCCTTCTCGTGGTAACTCCGAACGAGCTTTTCGGCTTCCTGCTTCGCGTCTGCGTAAGGTATGCCGGTCTTGTGCACGGCATCTTCCTCGGTATAGCCCTTGAGGTGCCTGTTCGAACCGATGGCGCACACCGAGCTCACGTAGACGAACCGGATGCCCTTTCCGGACGCCTCGTCGAGCATATGCCTGGTTCCTTCGACTATGGAATCAAAAAACAGGCTCTTTGCCCCCCAGTAAGCGATGCGGCCGGCGAGGTGAAAGACGATGTCGATTTCGTCGCACAGGCCTTCGAGGCTCCCTAGCTTGGTGATGTCTGCGAGGCGAACATCCACGCCCTGCGCCAAGAGCCGGTCGGTTTTCTCCCCTGGAAAGGCCAGCCCCCTCACCTCAAATCCCCGATCAAGCAGCGCGGGTACGAGGTGGGAACCGATGAAACCGGGCGCGCCCGTTACGAGTGCTTTCAATGCTTTCAATGGCAAACCTCCCTTTGACCCGACGCTTCCCCTCCAGCCGCTGACGACCGCATTCTACCATATATCAACTGATAGGAATAACTATAAATCTCAGCACCCAAAAAATCAATCGCACTACAGGAACCAGGCAAATCTTGAACAATTTTTCCCAATAACACATTCACAGCCTTTACAAAATCAAGTTATGCAAATCGAGTAAAGTATAAAAATGTGCTCACTGTATAACTTTATCAATTATCCACGGG
>CAYGXB010000335.1:0-3647 GCA_964353605.1 uncultured Bacteriovoracaceae bacterium | reverse complement strand
ACCGTCGTCATCCCGGAGGGATTCCCCAATATCATGAAACAGCTCACAGCCATGCATATCCGAAAGGTCGTGATCGCTCTCAACCCGTTATACATATTCAGAAACCTACCCATGGGAGAGAGTTGGATACAGTACGGCATCCACTGGGTGATGACGAATACGAGGACGATGGGGGATTTCATCACGTGGAGCATGGGTATTGAGCATGTCCATCTTATCGGAACCTCCCTCGACCATAGCCTGTTCTATTATGAACCGAGGGAAAAACGTCACCAGGTCGCCTACCTCAAACGCAAGGACACCGCGAGCGAGATGGTGGAGAAGATTCTAAAATCACGGGAAAGGTCATTGCGGGACCTTGATTTCATCCCCATCGAGAACCTGAAGATCGAGGATTACGCCCGCGTCTTGAGGGAGTCTGAGATTTATCTGAATACCTGCACCGCTGAGGGTTTCCCTCGTTCTACCATGGAGGCTATGGCTAGTGGATGCTTCTGTGCTGGGTATCATGGTATCGGAGGTCTTGATTATTTTGTGGATGATGGAGAAAGACAGAATTTCATCCTTGCCGAAGCAGCGGACTTCGTCGACCTGTCCAAGAAACTTGTACGACTGCTTGAAATGATACAAGCCAGGGATCCCCTGCTTGATAGGATCAGGCATAACGCGCTTGCCACCGCAGCACAGTTCACCCCTGAGCTTGAAAAAGAAAGCATTATCGATTTCTGGAGAACGTATTTTTTGCTATTGTAGGACCACAATGCGTATTGTTTATCTCTGCCCTGACTACACAGTTCCTTCTGGCGGCATCAAAAGGCTGTACATGCATGTGAAAATCCTGGTTGAAAGCGGTTATGATGCCCATCTCCTCCATTTTAAAAGAGATTTCAAGCCCGTATGGTTTGATATTACTGTGCCCACTCTATACCTCAGCGAGCAGCCCAATTTTTATCCTGAGGACACCATCGTCATACCGGAGAGCCAGCCCCTCATCATGAGGGAATTGAGGAACCTCCCCGTCAAAAAGGTCGCGATTGCTCTGAGCTTCATCTACCTCTTTGAAAAAATGCCCCTGAGTGAGAATTGGTCGGACTACGGGATTGACTGGGTGATGGCTAATAATAAGAGCATAGCGGATTTCATTCGATGGAGCATGCACATACAGCATGTTTATATCATTGGCTCATCTATAGACAAAGCCATGTTTTATTTCGAACCTGAGGTGAAGAAGCTCCAGGTTGCCTATATGGCAAAGAAAGACACCCTTAGTCCTGTTCTCGAGAAGATTCTCAAGGCAAAGGCTCTCAGGTATCAAAGGATCGAGTTTGTGAGAATAGAGAACCTCCCGCTCCTTGAATATGCGCGGGTATTGAGGGAATCAGGGATATTTTTAACCACCTCAACCTCGGAAGGTTATCCACGTCCGATCCTTGAGGCCATGGCATGCGGATGTGTATGCATCGGTTTTGATGGCGTGGGCGCCAGGGATTTCATTGTCGATTCCGGACCTCATCACAATTTTATCCGTTCGGATGGAGCCAATTTCATAGATCTGACTCATAAGCTTGTCTGGCTTCTGGAAAAGTTGTACGGTAAAGACCCTATCATCGATACCATAAGGCAAAACGGCCTTTCCGTCACCGCGCGATTCACACCGGAACATGAGAAGGAAAGCATCCTTGCCTTCTGGAAGGCTTATTTAGCACAAGTTTAATATCTACCCATGAGGATCCTTTTCGGCCATCAAGAAGCTATTCGTTTGCAGGGTGATTTGTGGTCTCGCCGTCCATCAGCAGCAGATGACGAGTTCTTCAAATCGCCCTGCAGTCGTTTTTCCGGAGAGAGGGATGTGGCACTTCTCCAGGGGCCTCACCTGAGTTTCACATCATGGTGAAGCGCCAGAGGATGCCCATGAAGGGCAGGATGAGCCACAGGGATTTCACATAAACCATGTACAGGCGGTTATCGAAGATTACATGGTCATTGTAGATGTCGATGCCCTTGGCGAGGAAGAAGAGTGCAGGCAGAAGGCCGTAGGCCAGGGCGGGGGTGATTTTCAAAGGAAAGCTCAGGAAAAGGATGAGGGCCAGGCCCATGATCGTATATTCCATGAAGAGGATGCCCTTGTTCTCACTTAGGTAGCGTGCCAGGCTCATACGGCCCATGATGGCGTCCCGCTCCATGTTCTTGAGGCCGATGAGGATATCGGAACCCAGGTATTGAACTGCTACAAAGGCCGCGAGGAGAAAGATGCCCGGACGGATTGGGGCTGTCACGAGCCCAAGAGGGGCAATGATCGATATCAGTATGAATATGACAAGGCTGTAGAGGCTCTTCAGGTAGTCTTGCATAGCGATGGTGTTCATGAGCGGTCTCAAGAGGGCTATACCTGCAATCAGCATACCACCGGTCAAACCTACCCCGATAAGGCCAAGTGTAATGGCGATCCCGGTGGATATGCTCCAATTGAAGAATTGCCTCACGGTCCGCATGGGGTTGACCGAGGAGAAGGCAAGGAAAAAGGTTACCAGGAGCGCATCCCACCGGTATCCCAGTCCGCAGAAGACCAGGGCCGTCATGGCTATCCCGAGGGCACCCAAGGAAGGGCAAAGTGGGCTGCGGGCAATCAGGGTCAGCAGGGTGTTTATCAATCCCCCGTGGACTTGGACGGCCCTCAGTTGCTCGATGCATTCCTCGATCACCCATTGCGGAGTGGACGCACCGGCGATGATAGCGACCCTGTGCATGTCCGATGTATCGAGGTCTTTAAGTTGATCGGCTGATTCGACCCTCAATACCTGCCGCTTCTGATTCGCCGCGATCTCGGCGAGCCTCTTCGTATTCGCGGAATTCCTCCCGCCTATGACGATGAAAGAATCATGATCCTTTGCCAGGTCCTCGACCTCTTTCTGGCGGTCGACGGTAGAGCGGCAGATGGTATCGTTGATCTCAATGACCTCCGCCTTTTCCCGCAGGATCTTGAGAATCTCCTTATACAACCCAACATCGAAGGTAGTCTGGGCAACCACGGAGAGCCGCTTGACTGTTTTGACCTGCCGTGCATCGTCAAGGGTCTGAATGGGGATCCCCTTTTCGTCAGCCACGCCGAGATGGGCATCCATCTCAGGGTGGTCTTTGTCGCCGACGATGGCAATGGCATCCGAGGTTTTGGCCGCCTTCTTAATGATGGCATGAACCTTGAGGACCATGGGACAGGTGGCGTCTATGACCCGCACGCTACGTTCCTTGAGTATCGCTTTGTTCTCCGGCGAGATACCGTGTGCCCTGATAATGGCGATATCGCCCGATTTCAGTCGCGGATCGAGGATATCATTGATGATCCCGATGCCCCGCCTACTGAGGGCATCGATGACCTGGGGGTTGTGGATGATAGGCCCAACGGTGAATATCCTGGTGCCGGGATTCTTCTGCCGCACCTTGAAGGTGATGTCGATAGCCCTCCTCACGCCGAAGCAAAAACCTGCATGCCGTGCAATCGTAATCTTCATGTCTCTCCCCGGAAAAAAGCATGCATCAGGTATTCCTGATTGCCCTTGGCTCCCTTGATCGGTGAGGGAATGCAGCCCGTCACCGAGAGTCCCATGGAACGGAAGGAGGTCTCTATTGCATTCAGTACGCCAGCGATG
>CAYGXB010000334.1:0-3651 GCA_964353605.1 uncultured Bacteriovoracaceae bacterium | reverse complement strand
GCACCTTCGACCTGGAGAAATATAAGAGAATCCTTTCGTACTATCGGCTCACCCCACAGGAGTTCGAAAATCAGCAGCGCAGGGAGATGATCAGACAACGACTCTATGCCGTGCTCACCGACAATGTCTTTGTCACCAAGGATGAGATCGAAGCTTCCTACCGGGGACGTGAAGATACCTTCGATCTCAACTTCATCACCCTAAGCCTAAGCCCGGAGCAGTTCACGAAAGACGTCGCTCCCAACGAAAATGAGATCTTGGCCTGGTATGAGGCGCACAAGGAGGCATATAAACAGCCTCCCAAGACGAAAATCGCCTATATCCTCTTCGATGGCGCCCGCTACATGCCAAAAGTCGATGTGCCCATGGCGGAGGTGCAGGATTACTATGAAGCCCACAAGCGTGAATACACCATACCCGCTAGGGTCCATGCGCGGCATATCCTCATCGCCGTGCCGGGCGATGCGGATGAGAAAGTGAACAAGTCCAAGGAGCAGGATGCAAGGCAGATCCTCGAACAGGCGCAAGCGCATGCAGATTTCGCCGCCCTGGCGAAGAAGTATTCGCAGGACCCGGGGAGTGCCCAGCATGGAGGCGATCTCGGTTTCGTAGAGAAAGATAAGCTCGCCGACGGGATTGGCGACATCCTCTTTTCCCTGAAGCCCGGGGAGATCAAGGGCCCAGTACGGACGCGCTATGGGTTCCATATCTTGAAACTGGAAGAGAAGCAGGACTCCAAGGAGAAACCCTTTGAGGAGGTCTCAGAAGCTATCAGGCTCACCCTGAAAGAGCGGGAGGCGAAGGATTTGGCGTATGACGAAGCGAACAAGGCCTTCTCTGCGATATACGAGCACCCCCAGATGGATATCGCCGGTTATGCAAAGAGTCATGGGCTTGCCCTGATAGAGTTCGGCCCCTTTGCTGAACTTGAACAGATCGATCTGCCCATGGGGAGCAAGGTGGCCAAGGATGCCTTCAGCCGCCCGGACGGTGACCTCGGCGATCTCATTGATACTGGGAGCGGCTACATGCTCTACAAGGTGATGTCACGGATACCCGCTCGGATCCCGGAGTTGAAAGAAGTGCGTGACAAGGTTGTGGCGGATGTCACCAGGAGCAAACTCATGGAGGCTGCGAAGGCCCGTGCCAAGGAAATAGCCGCGCAGTCTCCCGAGAAACTTCTGACACAGAATCCTGAAAGCACGGGTGTCTTCAAACGCTCCACATTGACCATCCCTAAACTCGGCATGGATTCCCAGATCAGAAAGGATCTAGATAATCTCAAGAAACCGAAGGTCTTTACCGAGCAGCACAAGGTCTACGTGGTCTGGCTGAAGCAGTTTCAGAAGGCCGATGTTGCCAGCCTCAAGGAGGAACAATCGAAGTCAATCCGGGAAGAACTGATTAGACAGAAGAAGGACATGATTTTCGATACCTTCCTGAAGCAGGCCAAGGCCCGGCACGACATCGTCATAGACCGCAATAAACTGCTTTAAGAGGCATGCCGCTGATGACGGGAGCCTCTTTGCAAGATTGAGATTGACAACCAAATCCGGCAGGATTATAGCACCCCGCAAGGAGAGCCGAAATCCATTCAGGGGATGGATACGGGGGACCCGATTTTCAGGGGCGTATTTTTTTGAGGATAGGGTACTTCCAAACCCGAGCCCGGCAGCTAACCTCGTAGGCTTTTGGAAGGACGATAGGGAAATTGCAGACTGTAATCGATTTATTCATTGTATACGTCCCCTCGCTAACCTCATATAGAACAAACTGAATTAGGACAACCGATGTCATCGTATTCGGAAAATGGGATCAGTCTGCCACGCAAGATACTGCGCAAGATCACCGGTCCCCCGCGCGATCCAAACGAGCCTTCCATCTTTTATAAATTGAGTCTGATCCCGCTGCTGGCCTGGATCGGCCTCGGCGCGGACGGGTTATCCTCCTCTTCGTACGGGCCGGAAGAGGCCTTCCGCTCCCTTGGTTCACATACCTATATCGCCCTGTTCGTGGGGATTGCCACGGCCCTTACCGTATGTATCATCTCCTTTGCGTATTCCCGCATCATCGAGCATTTCCCCTATGGCGGCGGCGGGTATCTCGTCGCCACCCATACCATCGGTGAAGGCGCGGGGGTGATATCCGGCAGTGCCTTGCTTGTGGATTATGTCCTGACCATCGCCGTCTCCCTCGCCTCCTGCGGTGACGCCCTCTTCAGTTTCTTGCCCATCCAGTACCATGTGTTCAAGGTCGCCTTTGTCATCATGCTCATCATACTCCTCATCCTTCTCAACCTCAGAGGCGTTAAGGAATCGATCACTGTGCTCACCCCGATCTTCTTAATCTTTATCATTACCCATCTCTTGCTCCTTGGCTATGGAATCACCACGCATATCTCCGGATTCAATGACATGGCCCAGGATTTCCACAGGAACATGGCCCAGGATGTACAATCCATTGGAATCATCGGGGTTCTCGCCATCTTCCTGCGGGCCTTCTCTCTGGGGGGAGGCACCTATACGGGCCTGGAGGCGGTCTCGAATGGTATGCAGATCATGCGGGAGCCGCGTGTAGAAACTGGAAAGCGGACCATGCTCTACATGGCTGTGTCCCTCTCCATCATGGCGGGTGGACTCCTCGTATGCTATCTGCTCTTTGATATCAAACCGATTGCCGGCAGAACACTCAATGCCATCCTGGCAGATGAGGTCTTCAAGGTCTGGCCTTTGGGGGGATTGATTGCCTTGATCACCATCCTGTCCGAAGGCGCCCTCCTCTTTGATGCGGCCCAGGCTGGGTTCATTGCCGGTCCACGGGTCATGGCGAACATGGCTATTGACCAGTGGTTCCCCCGCCGTTTTGCCTCCCTGTCCGAGCGTCTATCCATGCAGAACGGTGTCCTACTCATGGGTGGGGCCGCCATTCTCCTCTTGCTCTATACGCATGGATCCGTTTCGGCGCTCGTGATCATGTACTCCATCAACGTCTTCCTCACCTTCTCTCTCGCGCAGCTCGGCATGATCAACTTCTTCTACCGCAAGCGGGAGACGGATACGGCGTGGAAAAGGAATATCTCCGTCCATATGATAGCCTTTATCCTCTGCATAACGATTCTCACCGGTACCCTGTTCGTCAAATTCGCCGAGGGCGGTTGGATGACCCTGCTCATCACCTCCTCCCTGATTGGCCTCTGCTACCTCATTCGCAGCCACTACCGCAAGGTGCGGAAGGGTATCCGTTCGCTGGATGACATCCTCATGGGCCTGCCCGTGAGTACCGAGATGAACACCGACCCCCTCGATCCGAAAGAAATGACTGCCATCCTGCTTGTCGGTGGCTACAGCGGTTTCGGCCTGCATACGTTTCTTTCCATCTTCAAGAATTTCCCGGGGGTGTACAAGAATTTCATCTTCGTCTCTATCGGCGAGATCGATTCCGGTTCGTTCAAGGGAATCGCCGAGGTGGATGGATTGCACAACTCAGTGGAGAACAATCTGAAAAAATACGTTGAGCTGGTGCGGAAATTGGATTTCCCAGCCGATTACCGTATGGATATTGGGACGGACGTGGTCGAGAAGGCGACGAACCTCTGCGAGAACATTGTGAAGGAATTCCCGAAGTCCACCGTCTTCGCCGGCCAGCTGACCT
>CAYGXB010000333.1:0-3651 GCA_964353605.1 uncultured Bacteriovoracaceae bacterium | reverse complement strand
CTCAATCCCTATGGTACTGGTTGATTTGGCAAAAGAAACTCTGGGGGTTAATTCCCTGCACAGCAGGTTTCGGCATAGTGCATTTGATTAACTGGATAAAATGGACACAGTAAAAAAGCGTGGCCTAAGATCGAAGGTTGAAGCACAAATCATGGCAGATTTTCTATGGCGTGAGGGTTGCAGACACGGTGATGACATCCGAAGAATCGTTCATGATTTACACAGGATAGAACAGAAATGGAACGTGAAGCCGAGAAAGATACGGGAGTTTATCGAGACATGAAAATCTACTTGAATGCAAGAGAATTCGATGTCGTAATGAAGAAGCTCTTTAAGGCTGTAGGAAAGAAGTTCACGAGCATTGAAAAGGACTGCGAAACGGACTGCTCAAAACCCGATTGGTTTATGCAGTGCAGTTGGACAATGGCACAAGAAAAAGAGTTTAAGAAATGGTTTACGGAGTACCTCACCCATAAATTAGACCTTTCACCCGTAGCAATCCGCAAAAGGGTGGATACGTTTTGCTTCAATTATGGGTGGAAATACAAGGATCTGAATGATGTATGATTGCCTATGCCCCAGTGATATTCTTCATGGAGTTCGCAGTATCGTATCTGCTGAACTCTGGGAGCATTGCCATCCTCAGTCGGAAGCCTCACAGGGCAGTTCTATTGTCTGTACTCACCAATGTCCTTACGTGGGCCAGTTTCTTTATCATAGCCAAGATATCGGACTGGTCTGTTCCTCTCATTGTGAGTTCAATCGCAGGGGATGTGTGTGGGGACTGGTTGGTAGCATCCCGAAAACCGAAGAAGAAGAAAGTCTACTTTAAGAAATTACCTTTTACTACTTCATGAACATACCCTCTTGCCAACAGTGGTTACAAGATGCCTACTGGATAGACCCCCCTTCGTATATCCATCAGCTCTTACCCAGAGAGCCAGGGGAGTATATGATAATCTGTGGCAGGCCAGGGATAGGCAAGTCTAACTTAGCCTTTCATATGGGGTGCTGCCTTGCTACGGGACTACCCTTCCTTGATTTCGCAACTGAAGCTACTAAGGTAGGACACATCATCATGGAAGGGTCACGGAAGAACTTAAAGGACCGTATGGTCAAGATCCTACCCCAGTACCCCAGTGAAAGCTTGACCCGCAACTACTACAACGAGAGGGCAGAGCCTTGCATCCTTGAGACACACAACGACTACTACAGAAGTAAGTTTGAGGATTGCAGGGTAGTGATCTTGGATAACCTAAAGCACATCACAGACTCCCGCTACCTTGAGAACAAGTACGCAGGGCATTGGATCAAGGATATCTACCAGCCCTTCCTGAAGGACATAGGGGCTGTGGGGATACTCACTCACCACCTCTCTAAGAACAATGAAAAGTCCCTGATAAGCCCTGATGATGTGGGGAGACTGAAGGGTGCGGGGGAGTATGCAGAGGATGCCACGAGTGTCATACTGTTAGAGAGAAGAAGGCAAGGCCATATATCAGTGAACGGTAAGTTTGCCAAGAGAGATGAGAACGCCCTGACCCTGTACTTCCCGAAGGCAAGAATGGCGGAGGATGTTATAAACCCGATACACTTAGTGAAGAACTACGAGTGGTGCAGGTTTGATAGGGATGGGGATGGGAGTTAGCAATACTCCTTCATATTACAATGTATCGTCTCCACACACCAGTCAAACATCTCCAGTGCATGAGTTACCCCGCAGCATCTCAATTCCTTCCACCTGTCTAACTCAGGGTGATACATCAGGATAACATACTCAGGGTCTACCCTGTAAAGTCTAACTTCCCCTTCGGGACAGGCATAGGCTGTGAGGAATTCTACTTGCATTCTTTCTTCATCCTGTAATACTTCACAAATACATCTAATATCCACCTCTCCGCATCCGGTCTCGTCTGAGCAAAGTATACTGGTACTCCGAGTCTACCTTGTATTGACGCAAGCGAGCCTCGGACAACATTGTGGTGTACTCGTGGTCCGTAGGAGTATTGCGTGTGGTCATAGTGAATAAGCTCCCTCTCCGTGCTATGAATGAGAAGCCATTTACGCTCATAGGCTGCCATCTGCTCAAGTTTATGTTTGAAACTTGCGTGGTCATCTGAACCTACCTCCCCTATAAACTCTAACATCTCCTTGCGCTCTACTGTGATGCTCTTCTCGAAGCCATGAATGGAGTAGTCCCCGAAGTCCAACTTGTCTCGGACAATCATTAATCCCTTGGGTGGTCTGCGGAAGAGAGCCTGTTGCTCACGGGTGTCTATTACCACTATGAAGTTCTCAGGGAAGTTCCACTCGAACTTTATCTCTTTAATCTCTTTAGGCCTTACAGATAGTTTACTCATTCACCAACTCGCAAAATAGATAGTTGATATTTCATCTACCAATTCCACAAGTGTCTTAATATCATCTTGGGTCTGAGATGAGTCCTGAATCTCAAAGTCCCATCTTTCTTTGATCTTATTTGCAATCTTTCTAGCTTCCTCTACCCTTTCACTATCATTCATTCATCCATCCCCTCGTAATCTCCAGTTCTTATTTGCATAAATACACCACCAAGGCAATTAAACCTGCTAGAACAAGAATCATTAGCACTACTCCAAAACTTATCCATATCGGAGATAGTACCCACCACCAAGACCAATCAATATAGTGCAGTAGTTTGAGTGTAATAAAAACAATCGTTAATAATCCCGCAAACCCAATACCACCAGAACTCGAACTAGATGAAGTTGACATATTATTCCTCCATACTTTCGTAGTCTCCAGTCTTCATGCACATCTCCGCCGCCTCGAATATCTCCCTGTGCCTGATATGCACATCGTCCTTCGAGAAGTCCGTCTTCGGGCTGAGGGAGATGGTTGTCCCCTTCCCTTTCCTGAGCCACCTATGCTTCCCACAGGTCAGGGTTGCGTGTTTGAGGTCTATCTTGCAGTGCTTACAGTCTAGGCAACTAAGCATGGGTGTTCCTCTTGATCTCCTCCACCTCACAGTAGAGGGCTTCATCAAAGTCTATGTCAGAGTAGCCAGCCGATTTAATGTGATCCTGAAGTTGTTTCTTATGCCTCTCCACCGCTTCCACCAACTTCTGAAGGCGGGCTTCGGCTTGCTCACATCGAACAATCCAGTTCCTATTATTATTTCGCTCCAATGCTAACGCATATTCCAACCCCTTCACTCTCTCCTCCATCTTGTCGAGTTCGGCGAGGAGAAATTCTCTTTCTAATTTCCAATCATGGAGAATATCTGATACCATATCCCCTGAAGTTCCACGTTCAGCCTTCTTACACCAATCTTCTTGCGATTGAATCATCCCTTCAATCTCTTCCCTTGTCATCCCTCAACCTCCTTCATCCTACAAATTCCTTCAGGACAATTAGGTAAATGCCCAATATCCCCACCACAAATAGGACAGGGCCAATCAATATCTTCTTCTATTTCGGGCCAATTCTCCCCAGAAGTCCAATCTTCCCCATATAAATTCATCCTTCAACCTCCTTCTTTTGTAAACCCATTATCTAACGCCCACTGTTCCAATCTTGATTCATCAAAAATATCCTCTGGATTGAATTGACCAGTGATCCACTCTATGGCCTCTGTTAGAGCAGTAGAAGAATAAAGACAATCCCAAAAAC
>CAYGXB010000332.1:0-3656 GCA_964353605.1 uncultured Bacteriovoracaceae bacterium | reverse complement strand
ACCTTAAACACATCGACGTGGACATCCCCTTAAGTCTCTTTACGTGCATCACGGGCGTGTCTGGCTCCGGTAAGTCGAGCCTCGCCATCGACACCCTCTACCCCTACCTCAGCACCATCCTCTCCGGCGGCAGGGCGGTGCCGCATAACGTGGAGGGGATCTCCGGCATCGAGTACATCGACCGGGTGATAAACGTGGATCAGAACCCCATCGGCAGGACCCCGCGCTCCAATCCCGCCACCTATACCGGCCTCTTTACCTACATCCGGGAGCTCTATACGCTCCTGCCCGATGCACGCGTCAGGGGATACAAGCCGGGCCGCTTCAGCTTCAATGTCAAGGGCGGGAGATGTGAGGCCTGCCACGGCGAGGGCCTGATCAAGATCGAGATGCACTTCCTCCCAGACGTCTACGTGGTGTGCGATCAGTGCCTGGGCAAACGCTTCAACGAGGAGACCCTCGAAATCCGCTATAAGGGTAAGAACATCAACGACGTGCTCAACATGACCGTCCACGAAGCCTGCGAGTTCTTTGACGCCGTGCCCAGGATCAAGCGCAAGCTCCAGACCCTCATGGACGTCGGCATGGACTACATCAGACTCGGCCAGAGCGCCACCACCCTCTCGGGCGGCGAAGCCCAGCGGACCAAGCTCGCACGCGAGCTCTCGAAGCGCTCCACCGGCAGAACCCTCTACATCCTCGACGAGCCCACGACCGGCCTCCACTTCGACGACATCAACAAGCTCCTCAAGGTCCTTCACCGGCTCGTGGACGAGGGCAACACCGTCATCGTCATCGAGCACAACATGGACGTCATCAAGTCCGCCGATTACATCATCGACCTCGGTCCTGAAGGCGGTTCGGGCGGCGGCGAGCTGGTCGCGGCCGGAAGCCCCGAATCCATCGCCCGGGTTAAGTCCTCCTACACCGGAGCGTTCCTCAAGGCCTATCTCTAACCTCCATCTGACACCGCTATTCCCAGGGGAAGAGTGTCAAAGATCCGCCGGGCATACTGCCGGTGAAATGAATGGAAACAACGACTTGCCCGCCAGATATCCCGCTGACCTCATCGACATTGCGCGAACATAATAATCTTTGCTGTACATAACACTTTTTTTTGTAATTATTCATTAGTCTTGCTGCTTGTCTTTCGTATAGGAGCCGGGTATCTGCTGAGCCTTCGCGTAACTGAGAAACAAGGAAAGGTGATGAGCCGAATGGATTTGTCGAAGATTCAAGATATCGTTAAACGGTTCTTTGGCCATGGTGTTTGCCCACACCAACTGGCTTGCACTCTGATGAATCCCCTGCGCTGGCAAATTCCCTCATTCGAGGCCCTCTTTCAACGATTGTCCCTGCACGAGTCTTCGCGTGTGCTTGAAGTGCGCTCTGGACCGGGTTGCTTCAGCGTGCAGGCTGCACGAGGCATTCCTAAGGGATACCTTCTCCTTATCGATATTCAAAGGGAGGTGGTTGCGAAGGCGAAAAACTGGATCAAAAAGGCCGGGGTAAAAAACTTCAGTTGCATACAAAGCGACGCAAACAACCTGCCACTGGCCAATGGTACCTTCGGAGTCGTGTTTCTCGTTGCAGTCCTGGGTGAGGTAATGGACCGGCAATCCTGTTTGCGAGAGCTCTTCCGGGTACTCTATCCGCATGGACTTCTCTCCATTACCGAGCAGCTGGGTGATCCAGACTTCATACCGTTGCTGGAGGTTCGGATATTGGCCGAGAAAGCAGGATTTGAATTCGAACAGATTTATGGTAAAAACAAGAACTATACAGCCAACTTCAGAAAACCTGACAAAAAGACCTTGGAACAAGCGAGGCAAGGTCCTGGCGATGGGCAAATATGGAATAAGAACCCCAACGTATCACTGAGGAGGTAAACATGCATCCAACCGAACGCATTATCCGTACCCTTGAGGGCAAGCCGGTGGACAGAATCCCCTCCTGGACGCCATATTTGGAAGAGCGAACCATCTATGATGTCATTGGAAAACCCCTGATCTCTTCGGAAGGGTTGACGAAGAACCGGGTATTAAAATTTTTCATGGACCGTTGGGGACCTCAACTGACACCGATCTTCCTGACACCCACGGAGAACCAGATCAGGGTTAAGGGGATCAAGGTCGCCATTCAACTAGGTTTCGATGCCCTGTGGATGTTCTATGACGAATCCTTTGTCGGTTTAAACAGTACCGATGTCGCGCATGCGGGTGGAAGTATATGGACCATATATCCGGACGGGTACGGTAATGTCACCTATATGTACAAGAAACCGGGAATAACCTCGCGCGAGGAGTTCGAGGCGTGGCCGTACCGTCTCGAATTCGATGAAGCCTTCCACCGGGGATACCGGTGGTTCAAGAACTTGCTTCGTCGCCACGCTGATAAAATATGCATTTGCGGGAACATTTGCGCGGTCGGCATCCAAGAGAGCCTCTCGTGGGCCCTGGGATTCGCGCGACTGGCCACCTGGATCAGGAAAGAGCCGGATTTGGTTCAGAAACACATACGCTGGGCCGAGGATCTCTATATGAAGTCCTCCATGACGGTGCTGGATGCGGGCATTCGCGTTGTCATGCTGGGAGATGACCTGGCTGGCAAAACCGGACCGCTCATGAATCCCAAGCTCATAGACACACTATTTGGACCGTCATACACAAGGATCATCAAGTATATACATGACCGGGGCGGCAAGGTCATTTTCCACTCCTGCGGCGACAATACCCTGCTCTTCGATATGTTCATCCGGTGGGGGGCGGATGGCCTGCATGCCTATGAGCTTACCTCCACGGTGGATATCTATAAAGAGAAGGAAGTCAGCGGTGACAAGGTAACCATTATTGGCGGGATCGGGGTCGATTATCTGCTCACCGACCGCTCCACGGACGCCGAGGTGGAGGCGGCGGTAAAGGAGCAGATCAAGCGGCTGGGCGTGGGGGGGAGGTATATCATGGCCCCGGTCCACGGTCTGCCTTCCGTCCCCGCGCACAAGCTCAAGGTCATGATCGACACCCTGCACGCGCACGGACGCTATCCCCTTGCGATTTGATCTCCGAGAAGCAAGTGTACGTATCTATGCTCTGATAGAATTGAGGCTAACGGCAGAATAAAGAGAAGTTGTCGGAATCCCTCCTCCTCACTGCTTATTCACCTGTTCATGCTTCCAATTCGAACGGTGGATCAAGGTGTGAGGGCATAGACATTACCATCTCCACTGCCCACATAGATCGTGCCGTCAGCTCCAACGGCCGGGCCGCCCACCACCTCGCCTCCCGTAATAAACTCCCACTTCTTGGCCCCGGTGGCGGCATTGAGAGCATAGACCTTACCATCATTGCTGCCGATGTAGACCGTGCCGTTGGCAACCGCTGGGTTGCTCATGACATCGCCGCCCGTAATAAACTCCCACTTCTCGGCCCCGGTTACACCATCCAGGGCATAGACCTTGTCGTCATTACTGCCCACATAGACCGTGCCGTCGGGGCCGATGGCCGGTTTGCTCCATACCTGGTCACCTGTCACGAAGTCCCACTTCTTATTGAAAATATTGATACCATCTAGGGCGTAAACCTTCTGGTCGTTACTCCCAATGTAGACCGTCCCATCAGCGCCGATAGTGGGGCTGCTAAACACTGCTCCAGACGTTG
>CAYGXB010000331.1:0-3659 GCA_964353605.1 uncultured Bacteriovoracaceae bacterium | reverse complement strand
TCGAGAGGGTGGCAGGACCGTCGGCGCGGGCGTCATCGTCAAGGTGATAGAATAGTACTTTCTAGGAGTTTAAAACATGGAGACGCAAAGGATACGCATAAAGCTCAAAGGGTATGATCATAAGCTCATTGACCAGAGTGTTCAGGAAATTGTGGATGCCGCCCGCAGAACCGGGGCACGGGTTGCCGGGCCGATTCCGCTCCCGACCAAAATCGAGAAGTATTGCGTTTTGCGGTCTCCCCATGTTGATAAGAAGTCCAGGGATCAGTTTGAGATCAGAACGTACAAGCGACTTCTTGATATCCTGGATCCAACTCAGCAGACGGTAGATTCACTGATGAAGCTTGACCTCTCCGCAGGGGTCGATGTGGAGATCAAGCTCTAAGGTTGGGAGTGTCGTGTATGATCAAGGGCATATTAGGAAAAAAGCTGGGCATGTCCCAGCTCTTCAAGGAAGATGGTGAGGTCGTACCTATTACCCTGATCCAGACAGGACCTTGCTATGTCATGCAGAAAAAGACTCTCGAACGGGATGGCTATGAGGCCGTTCAGCTCGGTTTAGGGCCCAAGAAGGTCTCCCGAATCAATAAACCGGAGAAAAATCATCAGGATAAGGCCGGCAAGGGCTATTTTTATCACCTGAAAGAAGTTGCCTGCGATGACGTCAGCGCTGTGAATGAGGGCGATGAGGTCAAAGTATCCGACATCTTTGTTAAGGGGGAAAAGGTTAAGGTGACCGGCATATCAAAGGGCAAGGGCTTTCAGGGGGTGGTACGGAGACATCACTTTGCAGGCAACCCGGCGGCGCACGGTTCGTCTATCCATCGCTCGACTGGTTCCATCGGTTCGTCCGCCGACCCAAGCAAGGTTGCCAAGGGTAAGCGGATGCCCGGCCACATGGGTGCCCGGCAGGTAACGATTTCCAACCTCGAGGTGATCGATGTCAAGTCTGAGGTGAACATGATCGCTCTCAAGGGGGCAATACCTGGAGCGCGTGGTCAGCTCGTCATCCTCAAGAAACAAGAGGTATAAACTATGCCGACGGTTGATGTGTTCAATATAGAAGGCAAGAAGATCAGCGAGACCGTGCTCTCGGAAAGGGTCTTCGCGTGCGAGGTGAAAACCCACCTCTTGCATGACGTGGTAATATGGCAGATGGCTAACCGCAGGACGGGATCGGCCAAGACGAAGAGTCGTACCGAGGTCTCGGGCGGTGGTGCGAAACCATGGCGTCAGAAGGGTACTGGCAGGGCACGCGCAGGCACGATCAGGTCTCCGCTGTGGAGGGGCGGCGGTGTCGTCTTCGGCCCCAACGGGAGAAACTACAAGCAGAAGCTCCCGAAGAAGGTCAGGGAGGCGGCCTTGCGCAGCGCATTGAGCATGAAGGCGCAGGCAGCGGGGCTCAAGATAGTTGACAAACTGACCTTTGAAGAGATAAAGACGAAGCACTTCGTGAAGGCATTATCTGCCCTAGGGATGACCAATGCTCTCGTCGTCATGGGGAATATAAGCCCAGATACCTCTCTGGCATCCAGGAATCATAGCACCAGCAAGATCCTGGATGTGAGGGGCTTGAATATATATGATATCCTTAAATACAAGGGGCTGATATTAGATCTGGACGCGGTCAAGGTAATCGAAGAGAGGCTCAAGTGATGAAGGACGAAACGAACATTATCAAGAAACCCTTGATTACAGAAAAAGGGACCATGCTCAAGGACAAGGCCCATCAGGTCATCTTTGCCGTGGACAAGCATGCCAACAAGATAGAGATCAAAGAGGCTATCGAGAAGCTCTTCAATGTACATGTGGAAGATGTGCATACCATGGTCATGAAGGGGAAGATGAAACGCTACGGCCGGCATGAGTATGTGCGTTCCGATTGGAAGAAGGCTATTGTCACTTTAAAGGAAGGCGACAGCATCGAGTTCTACGAAGGGGTATAACCATGGGTATACGAGGATTTAAGCCGACATCAGCCGGCAGGAGATTCATGACGGTGAACGCCTTTGCGGAGCTCACTACATGCGAACCCGAAAAGTCACTGTGCGTCAATAGCAAGAAGAACGGTGGCCGCAATAACATGGGCCGTATCATGGTGCGGCATCAGGGCGGCGGGAACAGGCGGCTCTACCGGATCATCGACTTCAAACGTGACAAGGTGGGTATTCCAGGTAAGGTCTCTACGATCGAATACGATCCGAACCGCTCGGCGTGGATTTCCCTCGTCAAGTATGCGGACGGCGAGAAGCGCTACATTCTATGGCCCGAGTCGCTCCAGGTTGGTTCGATTGTGATTGTGAGCGAAGAGGCGGATATCAAGCCGGGCAATGCCATGAGCTTGAAATCCATCCCATTGGGCACCTTTATCCATAACGTCGAGATCAAACCTGGCAAGGGCGGGCAAATCATCCGGTCCGCGGGAACCTATGGCCAGTTACTTGCCAAGGAAGGCGATCATGTCCATATCAAGATGCCCTCCGGCGAGGTGCACAAGATACGCTCAGAATGTAAGGCGACCATCGGACAGGTCGGCAATGCAAGCCATTCCAACATCACCATCGGCAAGGCGGGAAGGAGTCGCTGGATGGGGATACGACCGACGGTTAGGGGCGTCGCCATGAACCCGGTAGACCATCCGCATGGCGGCGGGGAAGGAAGGGTAAAGGGTAACCACCCGGTCACACCATGGGGTGTCTCTACCAAGGGCCACAAGACAAGGAAAAAACACAAGGCTTCTGATAAAGCTATCGTGAAGAGGAGGAAGTAAGTCGTGTCCCGTTCAGTGAAAAAAGGGCCATTCATCGACGATCACCTCTTGAAGAAGGTACTCGAGGCCCGCGACAGCGGCAGCAGCAAGGTAATAAAGACCTGGTCGAGGAGATCGACCGTACTCCCGGAGTTCGTTGGACATACCTTCGCTGTCCATAACGGACGCAAATTCATCCCCGTCTATGTGACCGAGGACATGGTCGGGCATAAGCTCGGCGAGTTTTCTCCCACGCGTACGTTCTATGGGCATGCCGCTGACAGGAAATCACAGAGGAGGGGGTAGGGATTATGGAGTCTAGGGCAGTACTGAGACATACCCGTGTGTCGCCGCGCAAGGCGAGACTTGTGGCGGATCAAGTGCGAGGGAAACCCATCGCTGAGGCTCTGACCATCCTGCGCCTCATGCCAAACAAGCGTTCGAACATGGTTGCCAAGGTGCTCAATTCCGCCGTTGCCAATGCCATGCAGTCGGGCATGGTGGATGTGGACAATCTCTATGTGAAGACCATCCAGGTAGACGAGGGAGTAAGGCTGAAGAGGTTCATGCCGCGTGCCCAAGGCCGGGCGACGAGGATATTGAAGCGGACCAGCCATATAGCGGTCGTGCTTGACGAGTTATAAGAAAGGGGTTGTGCGTGGGACAGAAGATTCATCCATACGGTTTCCGGCTCGGTGTTACGAAGGACTGGAAGGGCAAGTGGTTTGCCGTAAAGGGCTTCGATGCGCTCCTCTATGAGGATTACCGGATCCGCGATTTCATCACGCGGAACTTGAAGCATGCCGGTGTGTCCAATATCGTGATTGAACGTGCCGCCAACAAGGTGAAGGGCATCATCCATACCGGCAGGCCGGGACTCGTCATCGGGAGAAAGGGGCAGGGCACAGAG
>CAYGXB010000330.1:0-3667 GCA_964353605.1 uncultured Bacteriovoracaceae bacterium | reverse complement strand
CACGGATGTAGAAGCTCATACCCCCATCCCCCCTGAATCTACAGGGGGGCTAGACATCCACAGGGGCATGCCGCCAGCTTGATGTTTGGAAGAACTGGCGGGATGTGGGATTGAATTTTGAAAATGCGACTTACGCCTTCTTCTTGCCGAGGAGGTAGCCGAAGACCACTCCGATGAGGAAGGTGCCGGAGACCACGATCCATTTCGGAGCGGAAAACAGGGTCCAGATGAGGAACTGGAAGGACGTCTGCTCGAAGTTCTGCAGGATGAAGATAAAACCGCAAGCCACGGCAATGGCGATGAAAATGAGCTTCGAATTGGTCTTGAGCCCCTCGATGTCCATAGCACTTCCTCTTCCGCCTGAAGATATTGCATGCAATGCATATTTGTGTCAATAACCATTCATGAACAGTAGTGATGCCATGAAGAAGAAATCCCAACCTGCGTCCTCGACGCTGATGACTGCTTATCTAGGAAAATCAAGCGTACTGTATGCGATCAATACTTTCTGAGGGCATGCAATCAAGGCCTGCCGCATAGCATGTATGCCATGCAGGTGAAACGGAGGAACGCTGGCCTCTTCAAGGAGGGTGAACGGGTGTGCAAGATAATAGTAGATTCAAAAAAGCTTGGGTGCTATAAGGTGATCTTCTTTTTTTAGTGAGGGAAGGCCAATGGAACAGGCGATACAGAGAGCGCGCATTCTCGTGGAGGCCCTGCCCTATATCAGGGATTTCCGGGGCAAGCGGGTCGTCATCAAATACGGCGGCCACGCCATGGCGGACCCAGAACTGAAGCGAACCTTCGCCCGGCAGATCGTTCTCCTGCAGTACGTCGGCATACAGGTCACGGTCGTGCATGGCGGCGGCCCGCAGATCAACACCGTGCTTAAGCAGATGGGGATCGTCCCGAACTTTGTCGAGGGCAAGCGCATCACCGATGAACAGACCCTCGACGTGGTAGAAATGGTGCTCTCTGGGGTGGTGAACAAGGAGATCGTCAACCTCATCACGATCGAGGGCGGTAAGGCCGTGGGGCTCTCGGGCAAGGATGCCGGGCTTTTGCGGGCGGAAAAGCTCTACCTGAAACGCAATGCCGGGGATGGCAATGACGACCTCATCGACCTCGGGCTGGTAGGCGAGGTGAGCGCGGTCAATACCGAGATCATCGACACCGTGGAGGCCAAAGGGTTCGTGGCGGTCATCGCTCCGCTGGGTGTAGATTCGGACGGCGTCACCTACAACATCAATGCGGATACCGTCGCCTCTGCCATAGCCGGCAGCCTTGCGGCGGAGAAGCTCATCATCCTGACCGATGAGGCTGGTGTCATTGACAAGGACAGAAACCTGATCTCCAGCATCGAAGACAAGCGGATAAACACCCTGATCGAAACCGGGGCAGTAACGGGCGGAATGATCCCGAAGCTCGAATGCTGCCGGTCGGCCCTCAATCGAGGGGTGAAGAAGACCCATATCATCGACGGCCGGATCCCCTATTCCATCCTGCTCGAGATCCTCACGGATGCCGGAATCGGGACGCAGATCATCAAAGGGTAGGGAAATGGATTATCTCATGGATACATACGCCAGGCTGCCCGTCAGTCTCGTCAGAGGTGAGGGGTGCTGGCTCTGGGACGATAAGGGGAATGCGTATCTCGACCTGGTGGCCGGGATTGCGGTCTGCAACCTGGGACACTGCCATCCGGAGGTGGTAAGGGCAGTCCAGGAGCAGGCGGACAGGCTCTTCCACTGCTCGAACCTCTACCACATTCCCCAACAGGAGACCCTGGCCCGATTGCTCGTCAAGAACGCATTCGAGGGTCAGGTCTTTTTTTGCAATTCCGGTGCGGAAGCCAATGAGGGTGCAATCAAGCTGATCCGGCGCTCCTGCAACACCAAGGGCAAGCGCGGGAGCAAGATCATCACCTTCAAGGGCTCGTTCCATGGTCGAACCCTGGCGACGGTTGCCGCCACCGGCCAAGATAAGTTCCGGAAGGGCTATGATCCGATCCCGGAAGGTTTCATCAATGTGACATACGATGATATCGACGCTCTCGCATCCGCCATCGACGATCATATCGGCGCGGTCATGCTCGAGCCGATCCAGGGCGAGAGCGGGATTAATATACCCGCGCCTGGCTACATCAGAAAGGTACGGGAGTTATGCGACAGCCACGGCCTCATCCTGGCCTTCGATGAGGTACAGACAGGGTTGTGCCGTACAGGAAAGATGTACGCCTATATGCACGAGGAGGTCGAGCCGGATATCATGACCCTGGCCAAAGGTCTGGCCAACGGCTTTCCGGCCGGAGCCATCATTGCCAAAAAGGAGATCGCCTCCACCTTCGATCCGGGCTCCCATGCCTCCACCTTCGGCGGCAATCCACTCGCCATGGCCGCCGGGATTGCTACCCTTGCGGTGATGGAGCGAGATCATATGGCCCAGAAGAGTCAGACCCAGGGTCTATATTTTCAGAAGCGTCTGGGTGAGCTCAAGCTCAGGCACGCGAGCATTAAAGACGTGCGAGGGAAGGGACTCATGATCGGGGTGGAGTTCGAACCCGCGGTAGACTTCCTTCCAAAGGCGGGACTGGAAAAGGGGGGCATGTTCAATGTCATCAAGGACCATGTCCTCAGGCTGGTGCCGCCGCTTATCATCTCCCTCTCAGAGATCGACCGGGCGGTGGAGATTCTTGATACGCTGTTGACGGAAAAGGGATTATGAAGGAACGGGATTTTCTATCGATCAGAGATCTTTCCAAAGGTGAGATAGATCAGATCTTTGAGAGGGCGCGGGCGTTCAAGCGTGGAAACGTGCGGCAGGGTCTGGTAAGCAAGTCGATCGTGCTCGTCTTCGAAAAGGCTTCCACGCGGACGCGTATCTCCTTTGAAGTGGGTATCGCGCGTCTCGGCGGCCACCCGATCGTACTCACCCCCGAAGCGAGCCAGATGGTGCGTGGCGAGCCGCTTAAGGACACGGCGCGTATCTTGGCGCGCTACTGCGATGGAATCGTTATGCGGACCTATTCCCATGCCAAAGTGGAAGAGATGGCGCACTATGCGGATGTACCCGTCGTCAATGCGCTCACCGACCTTCTCCACCCGTGTCAGGTCCTGTCTGACTGCTTTACCCTCATGGAGCACTTTGGGACATTGGCGGACAAAAAGGTCGCCTGGATCGGCGACGGGAACAACATGGCGAATTCCTGGATCAATGCCGCCGCCGTGCTCGGCTTCGAACTGATGCTCGCTTGTCCACAGGGCTATGCTCCGGATACAACGATCTTCGAGAGAGCGATTGCAGACGGTGCACGGGTCAGGGTAATGCGAGAGCCCCATGCGGCAGTTCAGGGGGCGATTGCCGTGAATACGGATGTCTGGGCGAGCATGGGACAGGAGCAGGAGGCGCTCAAGCGCGCTGAGGCGTTCAAGGGCTTCCAGGTAGATGCCGCCCTCATGGAGAAGGCCTTAAGGGATGCGGTCTTCCTGCACTGCCTACCGGCCCACCGTGGTGAAGAGGTGACGGAAGAGGTCCTCGAGTCTCCCTGGTCGATCGTCTGGGATCAGGCGGAAAATCGACTCTACGTGCAAGAGGCCATCATGGACTTTTTGATCGGATGAGGGTAATCCTGCAGTGATGCGTGGCTCTAAAATCTCAATCCCCCCAG
>CAYGXB010000329.1:0-3671 GCA_964353605.1 uncultured Bacteriovoracaceae bacterium | reverse complement strand
GCTCGATCTCTATCCCTTTCGGATCCCCGGTAGAGCCCGAGGTGTAGATCACATAGACGAGATCCCTGTTCGTGTTGATAAGCTGGGGCCTTTCGGCGGACATCTGCGCAACTATCTCCCAATCGCTGTCCAAACACATGACCTCACCCGCATATGCGGGGAGCCTCTCACTGACCGCCGACTGGGCGAGGATGAGGTTCGCCCCGCAATCGGAGAGCATATATTCTATCCTGGCCTTCGGGTATTCGGTCTCGATCGGCACATAGGCACCGCCAGCCTTGATGATCCCGAGCACGGCCACAATCATCTCGAAGGAACGGTCGATAAATATGCCCACGGTCTTATCTGGACCGATCCCCTTTGCCCTGAGATAATGGGCAAGTTGGTTGGAGAGCGCATCGAGCTCGCGATAGGTGAGACGCTTTTCCCCCAGGATCAGGGCCACCTTGTCCGGGGTCCGGTCTACCTGTTCCTCGATGAGTTCCTGGATGCATTTCGTATCTGGATAGGGCACCGCAGTGGCATTATATTCCTCGAGCAGTTGCTTCCTTTCCCGAGGCCCTATCATCTCCACATGCGCAAGATCCCGGGACGAACCCTCGGCCAGGGACAGGATGAGCGTTTTGAGGTGCTCTAGGATCCGTTCGATGGTCTTTGCTTCGAAGCGGTCCGTCATGTAGGACAGCGAGATCTTCATCGCATCCCCGGGGGCGATCACGAGGCAGAGGTCTAAATTCGTGAATTCGATGGCCCGGATGCCGGAGATACGAAAGTTCTCGTCCGCCCTCAATGCCAGCGCATCAAGAGGGAAGTTCTCGAAGACGACGATAGAGTCAAAGAGGCTCTGTGACTTGGCGACATTGCTACAAGCCTTGACCTCTGGGAGCAGGGAATATTCGTATTCCCTGATTCCCAGGGATATCTTCTGCAATTCCTGGAGGAGATCTGCGACCTGCATCCCCGTCCGCAAAGTGACTCTCACCGGAAGGGTGTTGATGAAGAGCCCCACCATCTCCTCGGAACCCTTGAGATCGGCGGGTCTCCCGGAAACGGTCGCGCCAAAAGTGATATCTGCACTGTTGCTGTAGCGGCTCAAGAGGATCGCCCATGCAGCCTGCACGAGGGTGTTCATCGTGATCCTCTGCGCCCGGGCGAATTCCTGGAGCGCGGCGGTGACTTCGTGGGAAAAGGCGATTTCCTTCTGCTTGATATCGATGACCCTTTCCAAGGGTGTATGGTCCCAGGGCAGCGGCGTCGGCGTATCAAATCCTTTGAGGAGCTCACTCCAGAACCTCTGCGCCTTATCCTTATCCTGTTGGGTAAGCCAAGCGATATAGTTCTTGTAGGGGGGCCGCATGCATCTGGGAAGAGGTGCAGCATTCCTCAGGGCTGTGTAGGCAAGGTAGAAATCCGCCATGATATGGGAAAGGCACCATCCGTCGAAGAGGATATGATGATAGCTCCAGACGAAGTACCATTTCTTCGGGCCCAGCTCAAGGAGGGCACACCGCATGAGCGGCCCCTTGGCAAGGTCAAAGAGATGCTTCCTGTCTTCCTGGATGAATTCTTCAATTCTCTTGCGCTGGTCTTCCTCATTGAGCCCTTGCAAATCGTAGGTGCTTAGTCCGATGGGGCTGCTTTTCAGGACGATCTGCACCGGCTGATTCAAGTCCTTCCAGTTGAAGACCGTGCGGAAGATCGCATACTGATCGATGAGGTGATTCCAGGCCTTTTCGAAACAAGTGATATCCAATGCCCCTTCGATGGTGCAGCAGAACTGCTCCAAATAGACAGAAGAACCCGGATCATACACGGAGTGGAACAGCATGCCCTTCTGCATAGGAGACAAGGGATAGATGTCAGCGATGTTTTTCTTCGACAGATGGGACATGCGCTACTCCTTATTCGAAATCAGCCAGTTTATCGAGTTCTTTCTGGTCCATCTCCACCAGATCAAAATCAGAAGGCGTGATATCGAAGTTCTCCGGCTTCAGGCAGTGCGCAATAACCCCGCAGAGCTCGTCCTTGAATGACGGCGCGAGACTTGCTATGCTCTCTCGCAGATGTTTGTTTCGGCTGAAAAGAATCTCTATCCCGAGCCTGCCATCCACCACCATGCAGATCACATCCAGGAGGTAAGGCCTCAGGTTGCGCGCATCGATAGAAGTTGAAACATCCGGGGTGATGAGCCTAAATGCATCGCCAAGCCCGTCCTGGGAGATCTGGCCCAGGTAATTGAAGCTGATACCGGTATTGACAGCAAGATCCAGGCCATCCAGATGCTTCAATACGCCGTAGTTGAAGCCCTTGTGGGGAATGGCATGGAGCTTCTCCTTCACATACTTGATGTGCTGGGCAAGGTCCGCTTGGGGGGCATGGAGTATCACGGGGTAAAGGGTGGTGAACCAGCCGACGGTTCGTGATATATCGACACCCTCCAGGACGTCTTCCCGCCCGTGGGCCTCGAGGTCGAACGCCACCTCCGTTTTGCCGGTCCAGCTCGATAAGGCCCGCATGAAAGCCGTCAGCAAGAGATCGTTCACCGCGGTATTGTATGCCCTGTGCGCATCCTTCAATAAGTGGGCCGTCTCTTCCCCATCGAGTTCCACCCGTACGCTATCCGCGGAGGCCATGTCATTGACACCTCGATCATGATCGACGGGCACGGATGCTCTAACGGAGGCAACCTCATCCTTCCAGTACAGGGCTTCGGTCAGCACATCCTCGCGCCGGGCATAGTCAGAGAGCTTGTCCGCCCACTCCTTATATGAGGTGGTTTTGTCGGGCAACTTGATCTCGCTCCCGGCGAGGGCCGCTCCATACCCTTGGAAAAGATCCTCAAGGAGTATCCGCCATGATACCCCGTCCACGACCAGGTGATGACCGATCAGCAGGAGATAATCGCTCTCAGGCGCATGGTATAAACCGGACGCAAACACCGGACCTTTGTCGATAGCCAATGATGCCTGAAGCAACTTGATCTCGGCGTTCACCTCGGTATCGCTTCCGATGTCCTTTACCACGCAATACGGCTCTTCAGGTAGCGGCCTGATTTCCTGCCTACCGTCCTTGAAGCACGCCCGCAAGACATCGTGATGCCCAATGAGCGCCTGCAAGGATTTCTTCAGGGCGATTGTGTCGATGCGCGCCTTGGACTGGAATAGGAGCGCCTGATTGTAGTGGTTGGGATTGGCAAGCTTGAGCGCGAAGAAATACCTCTGGATCGGGGTCAGGGGTGCTTCACCCACCACCGGGCCCTGTTCGGCTTCCACCACCGTTATCCTTTCCACCACCGGCACGATCTCGGCAATGGTCTGGTATTCGAACATGTGGCGCGGCTTAATGAGATAGCCCCGCCGCTTGAGCCGGTTGACGACCTGCAGGCTGATGATGGAGTCGCCGCCCAAGTCGAAGAAGTTGTCGTAAATCCCTACTCGATCAAGCTTGAGTACCTCCATCCAGACCTCGACCAGCACCCTTTCGAGCTCTGTGCGTGGTTCGATGAATACGGTTTGCATCTCGGGCCTCACGCCCTCGAACTCCGGCAGGGCATTACGGTCGACCTTGCCGCTTGTGTTTAAAGGCAGGGCATCGAGCCGCATGTAGCGCAGAGGAATCATGTAATCGGGCAGTGTCCTGCCGAGGAATGCCCTCAATTCTGTTACCGGGAT
>CAYGXB010000328.1:0-3685 GCA_964353605.1 uncultured Bacteriovoracaceae bacterium | reverse complement strand
AAGGCGTCAGACAAAAGTCCCGGCTGGTGTGCGGAGTCAGTTTCCTACTCTACCCTGTGTTTTCCTATTATGGTATCCCCCAAAACTGGATCATGAGAGTGAGGGAACCAGTCTAAGGGAGCGTTCTATGCATGCGAAGGCATTTCAGGACTACTATCCGGATCATCTCAGCCATTGCTATGGGTGCGGCCGACTCAATGAGCACGGGCTACAGATCAAGAGCTACTGGGATGGGGATGAGAGCGTGGCGATGTTTACCCCGCGTCCTTACCACGTTGCTATTCCTGGTTATGTTTACGGTGGGTTGATTGCATCGCTTATGGACTGCCACGCTACTGGCACTGCAGCAGCAGCTGTCTACCGACAGGAAGGCCGTGAGATGGGGACGGAACCGGCCCTGAGATTCGTGACCGCCTCGCTGCACGTGGATTATCTCCGGCCAACCCCTTTGGGGGTAGAGCTTGCGATGCGGGGAAAGGTAAAGGAAACGAAAGGTCGCAAAGTCGTCGTAGCCGTCACGCTTTCTGCCCAGGGAACCGTGTGTGCTCAAGGTGAAGTGGTAGCGGTGAAGATGCCTGCGCATATGATGCCCTGCAAAGAGGATGAGAGTGCTGGGAAAATATAGGAGAACACATCTCACCTGTCACGAAGTGACCCCATTATTCCATCGAAACTGGCTCCACGGGCGAAAACTCTAGTTTTGCCTGTACCAACCCAAACCTTCTCTTATTGGGTATTCCCCTAGCGCTTGAAGAGCCCTTCGATGAGCTGTTCCACGGCCTTGCCCTTTTCCTTGGTTGCCGGCAACCCGGTCTTTTCCTGGAGTTTCTGCATGCCCTTCTCCACGGCCTTGCGGGCATAGTAACCGGCGAGCGCTTCCTGCACTGCATGGGCATCAACGGATGGAACGGGTTTCTGGAGGGTGCCGCCGATCTTCAGGGGGAGCACGAGCCTCTGGGTATCGTCCTGCATCGTTTGCAGGGCATTCACCTTTTGGGCCAGGCGCAGGGAGACCTTCTTCGGCAGGGCGAGGTTCCCCTTCAGGTCGAGCGCTTGTGTCGTCAGGCTCAATGTCCCTTTGAGCTGTGCGGCTGCGTCGTTGTCCTTGCCAGTGCGGATATTGGTGAGCTGCAGGGAATCGACCTTCAGGAGCCCACTGTCGATGACGATGCCCGCCGATAAGGTATCAAACCTGGTGGTTTTGTAGCTCTGGATCTCCTGGGGGCTGATGCCCACGATTTGTGAGAATCCCGGGAGGCCAACGAGGCTATTGAGGACATGGCCGGAGAGATCGAAGTTCTGCCATTCGCCCTGGGTGAGCTGCATGGTCGCAACAGCGCTCAAAGCATTCATGCCCGAACTTCCTGCTGAACCTTGAGCCGTGCCTTTGCCCGTAAGGTTGCCGGTGAATACCCCTTTGAAAGGGGTGAAGGCATCTAGGACGTTACCAACCTGTACATTGGTGATCTGCGGCGATATAGCCCACTGCCTCGTCTTGAGATGGTATGAGGCCGAGCCCTGGATGGAGCCCTTGAACACAGCGAAATCGAAGGAACGCACCGTGAATTGGTCGGAGGCAAAGCCGAATCTGCTCGTCAGGTTCCTGAAAGGGATGTTCATCATGCTCCCTTGCCGGGACTGCATGGTGCCGGAAGCGCTCAAGCCCTGCGCCTGCTTGGTGGCATCGAGCTCCAGGTTCATGTCCGCCAACGCAGCGTTTACCGGTCCCGAGAGCATCTTCCCTTGTGTCGGCTGCGTCAGGGTGAGGCCGAGGGCATTGGACACGGCTTTCACATGCATGGCCAGCATGCCGCTGCTGCCGTTCATGGTACCCTGGACAAGGAGCGTCCCTTTGGGTTTGAACCCGGCCATGATGGGCATGTACCGCGCGGCGCTCTCGAGCCCTACCGGTCCGGTCTCCATCGCGAAGGTGTAACGGCTCCCGCCTTCACCGGTCCTGATCTGCCCGTTTCCTGTGCCGGTGATCTGATCGAGGCCGAAGGTAACGGATGGCACTTTGATGCGGCCTTTCTGAATCGAGGCGTTCGCCGCCAGCGAGAGCGGCACGCCATTGGGCTTGGAGAATAAGGAGCCGTACGTTATCCCCATAGCGTGCAGGTTGGCGGAAGAGAGGATCTGAAAGGTCTCAGCGGTCCCGGTCGTGGTGATCTTGAACTGTGCCGGTCCTTCGAGGGTCAGGTTGGCCGGAACGAGCTTGGCGAGCATAGGCATAGCCGCGATGAGAGGTGCGGGATGCAGGCTCTCGGACCAGACCGTGATGTTCCATGAGGGAGCGGAGCGCAGGTTTTCAATGCCACCCGTGAAGGACCCGCGGTCCTCACCCAGCTCGAAGGAACCGGATGCTATATGCAGAATCTCTTTCCTGTACTCCAGGAGCAGATCGGATGCCACCTTGCAGGCGAGCTCCCCTTGAGCCTTTGAATGCGCCGTCTTAAGGGGGATCCCAGTGATATCGAGCGCGGTCTTGATGGCAACCTTGTCCGCCAGGTTCCCCTGGGCATCGAGCGTGAAGCGGGCCTTGCCGGATGGGAAGCCCTGTATGGGCAGCGCTGCCAGGGGCAGATCTTTGAGTCGGGCATGGAGCTCGACCGGCGCTTCGCTGATCCCGCTCCCCAAACCCAGCGGGCCGATGGTGCCTGAGATGCTGAAATTCTGTGCCTTCTGGTTCATGACCGCTGCCGAGAGGTTGAAGGTGATCGGCCTGAAAAGGGATACCTCACGGGCTTTGAGGTCGATGTCATCGATCAGGAAGGGTTCTTTGCTGGCGCCAGGTTTAAGGTCCCGGTAGGTGATGCGGCCGTTTTTGATCTCGATGTGGTTCACGAGGAGCGCTCCGGCCAGGCTGGGTTTGGTTTTTTCCTTCTCGGGCTGCGTGACGAGCAGGTTTTGAAAGTTATAGAGGCCGCTACGAGTGCGCACCACATTGGCTACCGGTGCTTTGAGTATGATTTTTCTGATCTTGATCTGCTTTTTTAAGAGCGGAAGCAGCGCCACTTTGAACTGTACGCTCTCTGCGGCAAAGAAATTTTCCTGGGAAAAGGCCGGATCATCAACGATGCACAGCCCCTTGATCTCAGCGCCCAGTCCGCTGAGCAGGGTGAGCCTGATGCCGGCGAAGTCCACCTGCCGGTTTACATAGGGTTTGATGTGTTTCAGGATCGCGTCGTGGTGCTTGTTCAGGTCGACCGCAAAGGGGATGAAGGCCAGTACGACAATGCATACTGTGAGACCGATTGCCATCCATACCGCGATACGTTTCATCAGCGCTGCTCCTGAGAGGAGGTTTCATTTCATCAACTGCGCATATATTACCACGCCGATTGATTTCGAACAAGCGGAGAGGAGCAGGTGTCAGGATATGGCGGGTTTTTGCATGTCCTCCCCCATCCTACCTTCTGATCAGGAGGGGGCCAAGCATCTACAGCGGAGATGGACAGCGCCAACTATGGTACTGACCGAGGGGTCGGGGGTGAACCTACAGAGGGGCGGTATCTGGCTGGGCCAATGTACACAAGCCATGCACGAGGGCCGTTTCAGCCATAGGATTTGGGAAGAGGGAATAGGATAGTGCAAGACTTGACCCAAAAAAAAGCTTATAAAGGGCTTGACAGCCAGAGACTACATCCTATACGTCTTTTGCCAGCGGCCAAGGGGCTTGATAAAG
>CAYGXB010000327.1:0-3694 GCA_964353605.1 uncultured Bacteriovoracaceae bacterium | reverse complement strand
TTGGCCTGACACCCTCAGCCTACCGGAAACAATTGAAGCAGCCGTGAGACGGCGGCCGGCTGTTGCGGCAATACGCAGGCACTCGACGCACATGGCGGGGTGGCGTTTCTGCCGTTGTGGTGAAAGCGAAGGCGACGGTCAGCTCTGACCCCCCCCTTGGGAACAGGGGGGATCGATCTTTTGGTCTTAAAATGTTTAGCGGTAGGCTTTTAAGCCTCTCGCCCAAATCGCTGTAGTGGAAGAGGCGGCCGAAATCGATCAGGCCGGCCAGGGAACATAGGGGTCAGGTCTCAACGGTCTGTTACCCTGGTTGTTTTTCGAAATATAGTTTTGATTCACTTAAGACCCGAATCACATATTATGTCTGGACCAATCCCGGCGGCAACCTTCCGTCATCCGCAGTCAACATTGCAAACGCCGTAGCCCTCCCCAGGCTTCTTGATGCAATCACGAAAAGGGCATGCGAATATCAATATCATAGATAAATTCTTCAGATATAAGGTTTCGATGTCTAAAGAAGATTCCCCAAATACACAATTCACCTACGTCCCCTAGATTCCTACTTGCCCTACCTGGAAAGCCATCCCCGCGGATTCTTCGCGACCTGCTGCTCCCAGGCGACCATGCGCGCGAGCATCTCCGTGCAGACCTCGGGATAACGCTCGGCGAGATTGTAGCATTCCTCCCGGTCGACTTCGAGGTTGTAGAGATTGGGCCAGTCGCTGAAAGGGCCCTTGCCGAGCTTGCCCATGAAGTTCGTGGGTTTGTCTACGGGCTGAGGCCAGGTATAGCGGTTGATGTTCCTGAAATACTTCCAGTTGCCTGAGCGCACCCCCTCGAGCTCCTCAAAGTGGTAGAGATAGATGACCTCGTGGGGCGTAGCGGAAGCTTGCCCGCTCAGCAGGCCGCGGATATCCTTGCCGTCGATGGCGCGGTCGGAAGGAAGCGTTATCCCTGCGGCCGCGGCAAGCGTGGGGAAAAGGTCGAGGTTCATGGCCTGCGCGTTGCAGACGCTGCCGGCCGGGATATGCCCGGGCCAGCGTACGATGAACGGGACGCGGTAGCCGCCTTCGTAGCTTTGTCCCTTTCTGCCGCGCAGCCCGCCGGTGCTTCCGTTGTACCACGGCCCGTTGTCGCTGGTGAAAACGATGATGGTGTTTTCAGCGAGCCGGTTTTTCTTCAGGCACTCGACGATCTCTGCAACGCTCCCGTCGAGCTCTTCGACTACGTCGCCGTATATGCCGAGTCTGGACTTGTCCTTGAACTTCTCCGAGGCGAACAGGGGCTGATGGGGGAAGGTATGCGCGAGGTAGAGGAAAAACGGCACCCGCTTCGACTTCTCGATGAAATCCGTGGCCTCCTTGGTGTAAAGGCCGGTGAGACGCGCCTGGTCAAGCTTGATGTCAGGCTCGAGTTCCTGCTCGTTGCGGTATAGGGCGCATGGCAACTGGTCATTGCTGTGCGGCACGCCGAAGAACTCGTCGAAACCGAATTTGCGGGGGTTGTACTGGGGTTTGCGGCTGAAATCGCCCAGGTGCCACTTGCCCACCATCTTGGTACGGTACCCTGCAACCTTCAGGGCCGCGGCCAGGGTGATCTCGTCAACGGGGATGCCATCGACCCAGTTCTCTTCCTGGTAGTCGACCACGCCCAGTTTCCCGAACATGCGGCCGACTTTATTGGAGAGGGAAACGGCAAATGACTCGTCAGCGGGGGAAAGGGCGGAGTTGAAGCCAGATCGCACCGGATACCGTCCGGTGAGAAGCCCATACCGTGAGGGCGTACACACGGAGCAGGAAGAGTAGAAATCCGTGAAGCGCACACCTTCGGAGGCGAGCCGGTCGATAGCGGGGGTCCGGATGGCCCGGTTGCCGTAACACCCGAGGTCGCCGTGGCCCAGGTCATCGCAGAGGATCACGATGATATTGGGCTGCGGCCCTGCGTAGCCACCGATCTTGTTAATAACGGTATGCGCCGGGACACGATGCGGGCCGGTTTGCGTATATTCATTCGGGCTGAACAGCACGTTGTGGGCGGAATCCCCGATCTTATCGGCGCACCCGAGCACGCCGGCGCCCATGGCGCCCAGCATGGCGGTGCTGCCCATCCTGATAAAAGACCTTCTCGTTATGACCCTCTCACTCATACAAAACCCCTTTTTTTGCATACTACGTTCCTGTCTCAGATGTTCAGCCTCTTATACATCGCCCTGTTCTGTCTGTATATATTGACGAATTCCCTGAAGAGCTCGTCATATATCCTTCTGTTTGACGGATCTGGCTCGAATGTATTGCTGTATTCAATAAGCCCTGGTATGTCAGAAAACTTTATATGCCCCAGCCCGACTGATGCAATAAAAGCGGCACCCCTCGCATTGGCCTGCATGGGGTCTTTCACCTGGCGTATTCTACGGTTCATGACGTCTGCGAATATCTGACACCACAGGTCAGATTTTCCGCCTCCCCCAACTATATTAAGAGGGTCAAGCTTTCTTCCCACGAATTTTTCCACATACATGTGGCTCCATCGGGTATTGTAGGCAACCCCTTCCATGACGGCTCTAAGTATATGGTCCTGTGTTGTGGTCTTTGATACATTGTATATACCTGCCCTTAGATAATTGTCATCGACCGGGGTGCGCTCACCATTGAGCCATGGTGTAAATATCAGCTTGTCGCTTCCCGGCGGGACTTCGGCCGCAATCTGATTAAGCGCCTCATAACGGTCAATGCCCTCTATGGCGCTGTTAAGCCTGTTCTTATGGAATATGATATTATCGAAAACAAAGTTTATGGAACCACCCGCAATGTCCTGCTCGTTACTGCACTGGTATTTGCCGGGAATGGCAGTCGGGATTGATGCTATTGAATGAAACATGTCTGTTTTCTTAAAAGGCACTATGCACTCAACCCATGATGAAGTGCCTATGTAGATATGCCCTTCGTAATCACGAACCGCCCCTGAGCCTATCAGTGCGCACTGATGGTCCGGCGAACCCATAACGACAACCGTACCGCGTGAAAGACCGATTCTGTCTGCAATTTCAGGCATGACCCTGCCCAGGACATCCGTCGAATACCTCATCGCCGGCAGCTTGTCCCTGTCAAGCCCGGAGAATTTTATCAGCCCGTCATCATACCTGATGTTATTGATGTCCCTGATGTCGGTAACCCAGAACATATGCATGGAGTCATAAGAAGCCGCAAATTCACCTGTAAGCCTTAAATTCAGGTAATCCTTGCTTGGAAGGAACATGTGGGTCTTTTTGTATATTTCGGGAAACTCATTTTTAATAAGGAGCACATGCGCAATGTCATCCTTGCCTGAAAGTGTCGGGCCTCCGGCTGTCTTTGAAATCCATTTCAAAACCTTTGAAACGCCGTAGCCTTCGATGCTGGGAAAACCCTGCACAAGTTTCTTTATATAAGGGGCTCCGCGTGAATCCATCCAGGTAATGGAATTCATAAGCTGCTTCCCTTTTTCATCTACCGCCACAGTGCTCGAAAATGTGCTTGAAACGCATACGGCTTCGACATCTTCCTTTTTGACGGCGCCTTTTTGCATCAGCCTTGATGAAGTCTTGACAAGCGCGTTCCACCAGTCTTCCGGGTCCTGTTCCGCTCCTCCTTTCGGCAGAAAATATATCGGGGTCTTCTCAAACTCAAAGGCCACTACATTCCCGTGTACCGAAACA
>CAYGXB010000326.1:0-3707 GCA_964353605.1 uncultured Bacteriovoracaceae bacterium | reverse complement strand
AAGATGGTCGAACTTCTTAAAATATTACGAATAGTACGGGGGTGGATCTGGGCGAAAAAATAGATTAAGATATCTGTGTTTCCATTTATCTCTTACGGGAGGAATTATGGACGAGAAAAGAGGATTGCTAGCGCCGTGCGGGTTATATTGCGGTGTCTGCGGAGTGTACATCGCACACCGGGATAACAACCTGAAGTTCAAGGAGAAGTTGACTGGTGTGTATGGTGTAGGCATCGATGAACTCAAGTGCAAGGGCTGTCTGTCGGACACCGTATTCACCTATTGCAGGGTATGTCCCATCAAGAACTGCGTCATGGAGAAGGGGATCGAGGGATGCCATCAATGCCATGATTTCCCCTGCATCCATATCGATAATTTTCCCCTTCCGCAGGGAAAGAAGGTGATATTGCGCTCCGTCCCTGCCAGGAGAGAACTGGGAACCGAACAATGGGTGGAAAAAGAAGAGCGGCGGTACCGTTGTCCCCATTGCGGCAATACCCTCTTCAGGGGTGCAAAGAGATGCCGGGAATGCAAGAACGAGGTGGAGCTGGATTGAGCTGGTGATGTGGTGAGGTTATCGAATATGCTTGATGCATCCATATACTGTGACAGGCTTGGTCCGACTGTCAGATAGGGGGTATATCTCCCCATCGAACCAAGGGCTTGTATGACTATGAAAACGAAACTACTCAAGGCTTTAGGCTCTCTCTTCGGGTTGATCCTCTTCGGCCTAGCGCTTTGGGTCCTCCACCAGGAACTCAAGGTCTACAATATCCACGACATCCTGAGGGATTTCCATGGGCTTCCTCTCGATCGCCTTTTACTAGCCATCTTACTCACGGTGTTCAGCTACCTGATCATGACCTGCTACGATGTCCTGGCCTTGCGCTATGTCCAACATCAGCTCGCCTATTCGAAGATCGCGCTGGCATCCTTTATCGGTTACGCCTTCAGCAACAATATCGGCCTGTCCATGGTGGCAGGTGCTTCGGTGCGTTACCGCCTCTACTCCTCCTGGGGCCTCTCGGCCCTGGAGATCACCAAGATCGTCGCCTTCTGCACCATGACGCTCTGGCTCGGTTTTCTTGCGTTAGGGGGGGTGGTCTTTCTGGTCGAACCGATGGCTGTGCCTGCGGCGCTGCACCTTCCCTTCGCCTCGGTCAGACCGCTCGGTTTGATCTTCCTGCTCCTGGTAGGGTGTTACCTGGTCTTCGGCATCGCTCGCAAGCAGCCTTTCCGGGTCAAGGAACTGGAGTTCGCTCTTCCTCCCAAACGACTCGTCCTCCCTCAGATAGCGGTGGCCATCGTCGACTGGATATTGGCCGGGAGCATCCTCTATGTCCTGCTGCCGAGCTCTCCAAGCCTGAACGTGCCAGGCTTCCTGGGGATATACCTCTTAGCCCAGATGGCAGGGCTGATGAGCCAGGTTCCTGGCGGACTGGGCATCTTCGAGGCGATAATCGTGCTCCTGCTCAGCCCCCTTATGCCCGCTTCCATGATCCTCGGATCCCTCCTAGCCTACCGGGGCATCTACTATCTCCTTCCCCTCGTGGCGGCGGCGGTCCTCCTTGGTATCCAGGAAATGATCCAGAGAATGGAAGGAATCCAGAGAGGAACCCGCGCCCTAGGCCAGTGGGTCCCGCTCGTCGTGCCTCCCTTGCTGGCCTTCTCCACTTTTGTGGGCGGGGTGCTCCTCCTCTTTTCCGGGGCGACCCCGGGGGTGGGCTCCCGCATGGATTGGCTCAACGATCTGCTTCCGCTGCCGGTCATCGAAGTCTCCCACTTTCTGGGAAGCCTCGTCGGCGTCGGACTGCTCGTGCTGGCCTGGGGTCTGCAGCGCCGAATGGATGCCGCCTATATTTTGACCTCCATCCTGCTGGCCTTCGGGAGTATCTTTTCCCTGCTCAAAGGCCTGGATTATGAGGAGGCCCTCATTTTATCCATCATGCTGTTCGCCCTTCTCCCCTGCCACCGGTTTTTCTACCGCAAGGCGAGCCTGGTCAGCGAAAGGTTTACTCCTGGCTGGATTGCGGCTATCTTGCTCGTCTTGTTCTCTTCGGTATGGCTGGTGCTTTTCTCCTACAAACATGTGGACTATTCGAACGACCTCTGGTGGCAGTTCGCCCTGAAGGCCCATGCCCCGCGATCGCTGCGAGCCATGGTTGGATCGATCGTGGTTCTGCTCCTCTTTGCCTTCACCCGACTTCTCCATCCGGCAAAGTTGAAAGTCCTAACCTCCACCCAGGAGGATATGGACAGAGCCACCGCCATCGTACGGCAATCACCCTTAACCTATGCCAACCTTGCCCTGCTCGGCGACAAGGCCTTCCTCTTCAGTCAAGCGGGTAGCGCCTTCATTATGTACAACGTCAAAGGCCGGAGCTGGGTGGCTTTGGGCGATCCAGTCGGTCCGCAGGAGGAATGGTCCGAGCTCATCTGGCAGTTCTGGGAGATGTGCGACCGCAATGGTGGCTGGCCGGTCTTCTATGAGGTGGGGATCGAAAATCTCCCCATCTATCTCGATCTCGGGCTCACCTTGTTGAAGCTCGGCGAGGAGGCCCGCGTCCCCCTCAACATGTTTTCCTTGGAGGGAAAAGCGCACAAGAACCTCCGCTACACCCATCACAAGCTGGAAAAGGAAGGGTGCAGCTTCGAGGTGATAGCACCGGAAGCAGTCCCGGCACTTATCCCTGACTTTAAACGGATTTCCGATGCCTGGCTGGAGGAAAAGAACACGAGCGAAAAGGGCTTTTCGCTGGGCTTCTTCAATGCCGAGTACCTGAAGCACTTCCCGCAGGGGATTGTGAGGAAGGACGGGAAAATCATTGCCTTTACCAATATCTGGCAGGGGACCGGGAAGGAGGAACTCTCCGTGGACCTCATGCGCTACCTTTCCGTGGCACCGCCAGGGGTGATGGAGTACCTCTTCATAGAGCTCATGCTTTGGGGAAGGCAGGAGGGCTATCGCTGGTTCAATCTCGGGATGGCGCCTCTGTCGGGGCTGGAAGCCAGGTCCCTGGGACCGCTCTGGAACAAGATCGGTGCGTTCATCTTCGGCTATGGGGAATATTTCTACAACTTTCAGGGATTGCGGTTGTTCAAGGCCAAGTTCGAACCTGAGTGGCACCCGAAATACCTGGCCTCTCCCGCCACCCTTTCGCTGCCGCTCATCCTCACCAACATCGCCTCCCTCACATCGGGCGGCCTCAAGGGGATCATCGCCAAATGACAGCGTGCATGTGCGGGCATAACCCTGTTGATGCCGGAAGAGAAAGGGTCTATGTACATCCCTAAAGATCATGGGAGCATGGAAACAAGAGAGACCCTCCCACCCAGACAAGCCTATCGAATCGAGCGCGGACGCGATCATCGAGATCATTACCCGGAGGGTCAAATCCGATGCCCATAAAAGATGATCGCCCCATCTCCCGAACCTCTTCCCCAAAGAGGGTCCTCTAGATTTATCCCCAAAAGCTGAGGAGGTGACACATGGCGTTGCATGAGCTGGCAGGCAAACCGGCGCCGGTTGCGATGTTGGTGAACGTGCCGAGACTGATCAGTGCTTATTATATCCTGCATCCGGATGCGCATGAACCCGCTCAAACAGTGGAGTTCGGAACGTCCGGGCACCGCGGCTCGTCCCTGGATTTGAGCTTCAACGAGGATCACATACTCGCCATCACCCAGGCGATATGCCTGTTTCGGCA
>CAYGXB010000325.1:1413-3716 GCA_964353605.1 uncultured Bacteriovoracaceae bacterium | reverse complement strand
TGTTCTCTTCTCGCAGGCAAAGAGCACACGCGGGGTATCAACCCCCAGGGCTTCCAGGACCAGCGACGCCTCGAAAGCCTTCAATGCCCGCGACTTCCGGAAGAGGTTCTTGAGGGTATCCCCGACCCCCTTATAGTTATACCGCTTCATATAGATGGCCCTCTCTCCCAGGGTGCCCTTCTTGACATAGGTGGTCCGGGATGTATTCAGGATCTCGGTGAAACCGTCCATGAGCACCTGCGGGTCTAAGTTCGGGAGGTCTGCTCCAGCGGGCAAAAACCAGCGGCGACCATCGCGTCTTGTGATTTCATACCGGGGAGCCGAATCTTCCAGTCCGCATCCGGATGGCATGCCAGCGATATGCCAGAAAAGCACGCCTCCCGTTCGCAGCAGCCTGACTCTTCCCTTCGGCAGGAAGGCTAATGGGAGATTTACGGCAAGCTCAATGCCGGCCTTTAAAATCGAGAAGGCATAGAGCAAGACCGTCTGGGGTAGATCCTTGTGCTTCCTGAAGAACCGTTGCATGGACCGGTTGTACTCGATCTTCCTCCGCACATCGGATTTGCGCGCCGTCGTGCCCTGATAATGGATGAGCCTGAGTGCGGGCAGGTGCCACACCTCGTATCCATGCTCCAAGGCCCGCTTGCAAAGGTCGGTCTCCTCCAAATAGAAGAAGAAGCCCTCGTCGAGCAGCCCGATCGCCGCGAGCATCTCCCGGCGGAGCAGCATGCACGCGCCGATCACCGTAGGAACCTGCACGGGTTCCTGAAATCCTGAACGCTTGCTGGGATAGGCTTGGGAAAAGAAAATTTTGAGGAGCGCCTTGTTCATGAGCTGGTTAGCCAGATTGGGGATGACATCGATGGAGTTCTGATCGCTGCCGTCCGGGAAGATGAGCTGAAGGCCGCATATGCCTGCCCGCGGGCGAGCATCCATGAATTGCACCATGGGCGTCACGATATCGCGGGTCAGTCTCGTATCCGGATTGAGCAGGAGGATCCACTCCCCGTGCGCCGCCTCGATGCCCCTGTTCACCGCGCGGGCAAAGCCGAGATTCCGCCCGTTCTCGATGACGATGCCGCCGGACATGCCGAGCTGATACGGGGAGTTGTTCACCAGGATGAGCTCATGCCGGCATGCGACATGCGCATGGATCGAGGCAATGCAATCCTTGAGGAGATCATCCACCCCCATGGTGACGATTACGATGCTGACCATAAGACTATGAGCCTTTCCATGACATCAACGGGGGCGATAGCCAGCATGCACCGTGGATCGCGGCATTCCCTCCGGTTGCAGGGTACACAGGAGAGCTGTTTCTGGATCACCTCACCCCTGAAAGGGCCCGTCCGCCGCGGGTCTGATGGACCGAAGAGCGCCACCACATCTTTTCCCAGGGCGACGGCCAGGTGCATCGGTCCTGTATCGCAGCTCACCATCGCCTTTGCACCGGCAATGACCTCTTTCAGATCGAGGAGCGTGGTCTTGCCTACCAGGCTGATCACAGCCCCACCCGCCCGACGCTCGATGGCATCCGCCATGCCACAATCCTCTTTTGCGCCGGTGAGGACGCTCACAAGCCCGTACCTGCTCATGACCGCCTCAGCCAATTCCGCGAAGCCTTGGGCCGTCCATTTGTTCGCGCTCTTCGTCGCTCCGATGTTGAGCACGAGATATTTTGCGGGCACATCGAACGAATGCACGCCGGATACGGGAATCTCCCATCGTACATCCCCCCTGCCGATCCCGAGGTATTCCGCAAATTCCATGTATTGCAGGATCATGTGCCTCCCCGGGTCCTGCGGTCCGACGCGCTCGAAGGGGAAAAGCCAGGTGAGCTCCTTGCAGCGCCGGCGGTCAAACCCGATCCGCCTCCCGCTCCGGGAGGCCAGGCAGAGAAATCCCGACTTCAGGATCCGCTGGAGATCGAGCGCAAGCGTAAAGGTCACGCCCCGGATCGTGCTCATTACCTCTGGAAGCGATCCGCTCCAATCGTATTTATCGAAGAGGATCGCCCTGTCAACAGCAGGGTGCTCGACGAGCAGGGGATAGCTCAACGGCTCGACGAGCCAGTGTATCCTGGCATCGAGTTTTGTCTTCGCATGGATGACGAACGGCAGGGTGTTGATCACATCCCCCAGCGCCCCGAGCTTCACGATCAGGATATCCATGTCTGCCTTGTTATTGCATCTTCAATATTTTCGCAACCCTTTGCATCGCCCCTCTCTCCCTTCCCCCCCCTGACGAATGTGATTCGGGCCATCCCTGGCCCTCGCCCTACGAGCGCTCCTTCGGAGCGTCCA
>CAYGXB010000325.1:0-1313 GCA_964353605.1 uncultured Bacteriovoracaceae bacterium | reverse complement strand
TGTGATTCGGGCCATCCCTGGCCCTCGCCCTACGAGCGCTCCTTCGGAGCGTCCAATTGTGATCTCCTGCAAAATTGTGGGGCAACGGCCGAGAGATTTTTCCACTCCTCGTCCGCTGTCGGTGTAGTTGACGGACGTGGCGCGGAAAAATCGGTCGGCGTCTGAAAAGTTTTCGGGGAGGGGCTTGGGGGACCCCCTTTTACATAAGGGGGTCCCCCAAGCCTTTTACGAAGCGAAACTCTCTTCGGCGATTTCCATGATGGACATATCTTCGCTCTTGATGGCCTTGACGGCGGCGTCGACCTCGGGCAGGACGTTCTTGATGAAGTATTTCGCACTGGCAAGCTTACCGGCGTAGAAGGCAGCGTCCTTGTCATCCCGGAGGAACGCAGCCCACTTGGCCCAGTCGGTCGGGTCTGCGCCTTTGGCCTTGGCGAGCTCGTCGAGCTTCGTCTTCGCCACGCCGGCCTCCCAGAGGAGGAACCAGCCCATGATGACCTTGCTCATCAGCATGAGGAACGGGTAGGCATTGCCGACGGGGACGAGGAATTTGCCTGCCTTGGCGCAGCTCCCAAAGTACATGCCCATGTCGGCCAACGCATTCACGGCTGTCTGGACATCGTCGGCGAGGTCCTTCAGGCTTTCCTTGTACTTGGCAATGGTGGCGTTCATCTCGTTGAGGAGGCTCATGAAGTAGGCCCCTTTCTTCATGCCTATCTTTCTCCCGACGAGGTCGAGGGCCTGTATGCCGTTGGCGCCTTCGTAGATGGAGGCGATCTTCTCATCGCGCATGAACTGCTCGACCGGATATTCGGAACAGAAGCCGTAGCCGCCGTAGACCTGCATGGCCGTCTCCGTGACCCGGAAGCCCATATCCGAGCAATAGGCCTTCAAAATAGGGGTCAGCATCTCGGTCAGGCCCAGCCACTTGTCCTTTTCGGCCTCGACCTCGATGACCCGAAACTTATCGAAGCAGAAAGCGGTAAAGTAGGCCATGGCGCGCATGCCTTCCACATGGGACTTCATCCAGAGGAGCATACGCCTGACGTCCGGATGCTGGATGATGGGTACCCTGGGCGCCTCGGGGTTCTTGAACTCGGTCAGCGCCGAGCCCTGGAGCCTCTCCTTGGCATACTTGAGGGCATGGAGATAGGCGATGGAGGCGCTGGCAAGGCCCTGCATACCGACGCCGAGCCTGGCCTCGTTCATGAGCTGGAACATGATCTTCATGCCTTCGCGCTCCTGGCCGAGCAGCTCGGCATAGCAGTTGCCGTTGTCGCCGAAATTGATAAGGCAGGTGGCGCTGCCGTGAA
>CAYGXB010000324.1:0-3734 GCA_964353605.1 uncultured Bacteriovoracaceae bacterium | reverse complement strand
GAGCACCCGGACTGGTTCATCCAGCTCCCCTACCCTCCTTTTCCGAGCTACAGCTTCAGCGGCGTGAATCTATCCGATGACGATCGGGTCGAGCTCTACATCGAGGACGGCTACTGGGACCGCCGGGATGCGGCCGTGGTTTTCAAGCGTGTGGACCGCCACACAGGCGAGGCCAGGTACATCTACCATGGCAACGACGGCACGCACATGCCCTGGAACGACACGGCCCAGCTCGATCACCTCAAGCACGAGGTGCGGCAAGCGGTCGTCGATCTCACCCTGCATGTGGCCAGCAAGTTTTCCATCATCCGCTTCGATGCGGCCATGACGCTCGCCAAGAAGCACTTCCAGCGGCTCTGGTACCCCGTCCCGGGCTACGGCGGCGACATCCCCTCCCGGGCCCTCCAGGGGATATCGAACGCGGAGTTCAACCGGTGCTTTCCCGTGGAGTTCTGGCGCGAACTCGTGGACCGGGTGGCCCGCGAGGCCCCGAACACGCTGCTTTTGGCCGAGGCATTCTGGCTCATGGAAGGCTATTTCGTCCGAAGCCTCGGCATGCATAGGGTCTACAACAGCGCCTTCATGAACATGCTCAAGGCAGAGGAGAACAGCAAGTACCGGGATGTGATCAAGAACGTACTCAAGTTCAACCCGGAGATCTTAAGGCGCTTCGTCAACTTCATGAACAACCCGGACGAGGAGCCGGCGTTAGAACAGTTCGGGAAGGGCGACAAGTATTTCGGTGTGGCCACCATGATGGTCACCTTGCCGGGCCTCCCCATGTTCGGTCACGGTCAGGTGGAGGGTTTTGCGGAAAAGTACGGCATGGAATACCGAAAGGCTTACTGGAAAGAGACGATCGATGGGGACCTGGTGAGACGCCATGAGCAGGAGATCTTCCCGATCATGCGCAAACGCCACCTCTTCAGCGGCGTGGAGGAGTTCGTGCTCTATGACGTCATGAGCCCTGAGGGATGGGTGAACGAGGATGTCTTCGCCTATTCGAACATGTCTGGCGACGAGCGGGCGCTGGTGGTCTACAACAACCGCTATGCAGAGGCCAAGGGCTGGATCAGAAACTCGGTCGGCATGAACGTGGAGTTCTCGGGCAAGCGGCGCATCATCCACAAGACCCTGGGCGAAGGTATAAAGGTCAAGACCGACGGGCATATTTACTACCTTTTCCAGGATCACAAGACAGGGCTCGAATATATCAGACAGGGCAAAGACTTAGCCAAAAACGGCCTTTTCATTCACCTCGGAGCCTACAAGGCCAATGTTTTCCTGAACTTCAGAGAGGTTATCGATGATGCGGAGGGCAACTATAAAAGGCTTGCGCACTATCTGGCCGGCCGTGGCGTCCCCGATATCACGGCCGCCTTCATGGAGCTCTACCTGGAAAAGATCCTCATCCCCTTCCGAGAGATCACAAACGCCGAAATGGTGAGGTCGCTCATGCAATGCGCTGCAGATAAAAGACCGGCACTGCTCACACAACTGAAGGAAACGCTCCTTGACCTCCTCGGCGAGATCAAGCGAAAATCGGGCGGGCCCGGCGACGCACCCGCACTCGCAGAACAAATATGCGCCCTGATCGACGGCATCCCCCATCTTGTAACCTTGAAGGGCTTGCCCAAGTCGAGCATGAAATACCTGAAGTCCAGGATGCCGTCGGGGAAAGATCCGCAGTATGTCGGAGCTTTGCTCATGTGGGCGGTCGTCCACAGGCTTGGCGCCATCGCTGAAGAAGAAGATTTCGGTGCCCAGAGCCGGTCATGGATGGATGAGTGGCTGCTATCCAAGGTGATCCGGGATAACCTGGAGGCGCTCGGGTACGATGAGGGTTCGACATGGTATATGCAGCTGCTCCTCAAGGTCCTCACGCGCTACCAGGACTTCGATGCGGATATCGAGAGAGGCGCGGCGTCCACAAGGATCTCCGCGATGCTCGCGGATACGGATGTGCGGCAATACCTGCGGGTGAACGAGTTCGAGGACGTGTGGTGGTTCAACCGGGAAGCGTTCGAGAACCTCATCGCCTGGTTGTTCACCATCTCCGCGCTCAAGACCCTCGCCTTGCTGCCGGATGACAGAGCCAGGATCAGGGATCTCCTGGCCAAGGGGCTGGCGACGATTGAGTGGCTTGAACAGACCGCGCACATCTCGGAATACAAGGTTGAGCTGCTCATCGATCTTTTGGAAGCATATGACCATGAAGCATAGATGCGTCTTGCTGTGGGAAGCCTTAAAGGGATGGAAGTTATATGTGGGGAGGAATCCGGGTAAAGTCCCTCCGCATTCCATCATTCTGCTCCCCTGGATGCCGGATATGCTCCCCTGCGGTCTGGCCGGCATCCTCGCTATAAAAGGGGTGCAGCGAAACCAGGAAGATATCGTGGGGCAGCTCGCCGGTCATTTCCATAACATGCTCTCAAAAGGCCTGGAAAATGCCTCAGCCGAAGAGTTCCTGGGACAGGAGCATCTCCACGCTATGGAGAAGGCCCTCTATGCCCTCAAACAGGATATCGAGCTCCAGCATATGCTGCACACGAAAGGCGGTCTCCAGAAATTGCGCGCCCTCGCCAGAGACCTTGATGGCTTCATCCAGGGGCAGGAGACGCTCCTCGAACAGAAGGCCGATCGGTTCACGATCAGCGCCCTGGAGGTGATATCGAGCCGGCTGATCCAGTTCAAGGACATCCTCTGGGGCCTGAAGGAGGATCTCCTCAAGAACCAGGACAAAATCCTCTCACTCTGTGGAGCCGAGCGTTTGCTCTCCCCCTGGGTGTTCAGAAAATATCAGCGGCTGAACTTCCTTCTCAATGCCCTTGACCGGCTCGAGGTGCGAGGCCGGGACTCCTCCGGCGTCCAGATCGCCTTCCAGCTCCTGGACGGTGTCACAGAAAAGGTCATCCAGAAGATCAAGGATGCAGGCCTCTCTACGGAGTTCTTGCAGAGGCTCTCCGACGGCGATCTCATGCATGGATCCATAAACCTCTTCCAGGAGAACGTCACCTTCACCTACAAGACGGCCTCTATTACCGGCGAACTCGGGAAGAACTGCCGGGAGCTTCGGGAAGCGATCAAGAACGATGCCATTCTAAAGGCCTTCGTTTATGAACAGGACACAGGCGACATGTACCTCGCCCATACGCGCTGGGCTTCGGTCGGGGCCATCAATATTCCGAACTGCCACCCGGTGAACAACTTCACCATCCAGGCCAAGACGCATACTGGTATGGTCGAGAAGGAATACCCCTTCTACGGCAAGGGGACATGGTTCATCAATGTGGCCTTGAACGGCGACATAGACAATTATCAGACCATCAAAGCATCCGCCGAAGCTGAAGGGAGGCTTGTCGACCAGCGAGTGACAACCGATACCAAGGTCATACCGCTTGCGATCGAGAAGTACCTTCTGGAGGGCGACAGCCTCAAAGACGCATTCCGCAAGGCGGTCACTAACTTCGAGGGATCGCATGCCATCGCCATGGAATCCAATCTCGAACCGGGCAAGATATTCCTCGCCCTTCACGGCAGCGGTCAGGCGCTCTTCGTCGGCATCGCGCGCAATCAGTTGCTCTTTGCCTCCGAGGTCTACGGCCTCGTGGAGGAAACACCGTACTTCATCAAGATGGACGGAGAAAAGCCCAGGATACAGGGCGACCCGCAGACCATGGGACAGATCTTCATCCTGCGCAATGATAAGGGGCCGGGACTGACCGGTATCGAGG
>CAYGXB010000323.1:0-3760 GCA_964353605.1 uncultured Bacteriovoracaceae bacterium | reverse complement strand
TAGGAGTTCATACAACTCTTTAAGAATGATTATTATTATGGTATAGTATAAAAAACTAATCCTCGCGACCCCCCTGGGTCTATAGGGAGGCCGGAGATCGGCGGTCGTATCGTCTGCAAAATGGGGCCGCTCCATTGTATTTCATCAGGAGCGGCCCAGTCCTGCGGACCCTTGGCCCCCCTGGGGACCAAGAGGGGAGGGGGGGAAGAATTGAGCTTGTGAAGGAGGGAAGTATGCTGAGAGACATATTGAGGTCGCCAACGAACATGCTTGCCAAGGTTCTCTTGCAATTGATGGCCGTGAATTTCAATTATCGGGCATCCATACGGAAATACCTCAAATCGGATGATGGTTGGATCAACTTCACCGTGGGCATTCGTACTCAGGACAACAGCGTGGATCAGGCCATCCGCTTCAACGAAGGGCGTGCGCGCGTCGTCAGTCCGATGCCTCGAGACTGCGATTGCAAGCTCACCTTTGTTGATGCCGCAACGCTGAGAAGCATGATCACGCTTCCGCCGAACGAGGTGCTCAACCTCCTCTTGAAGAACAGGATGAAGTCCGAAGGCAATCTCACCTACCTTTCGCTCTTCAACTTCTTCATCTCCGTGCTCATGAAGGACCAACAGATAAAAACCATGCTGCGGCAGCAGGAGCAGGAAAAAGAGAAGCTCGCCAGTGCATCCTTGGCAACGAAAACCGGCACCAAACCGGCACAAAGGAATGCGCGGCTCAGGGCGGAGAAGGTCGATCCGGGGGTGAAATTCCTCGCAGATCCCTATTTGGCTGAATTCAGCATCGATGCATTTCCGCGCCTGAAGGCCTTCCAGGACAAGCATTTCAGCAAGAAGCCCGAGATCTGTCCGGAACGGCCCATGCTCCTGACCCGCTGGTATGAGTCCAACGGCTTCGAGACCAAGTCGGACGGCACGCCTTGGGTGCCGGAGCTGAGGCAGGGCTATGCCTTCAAGTACCTCATGGAGAACCGGACCCCGATTATTGCCAAGAACGATCTCATCGCCGGCACCACGACGTCGAAGGACATCGGGGTCGTGATCTATCCGGATACGTCAGGTACTCTTATCTGGGGCGAGCTCTTTACTGCCCCCCACCGCCAGCTCTTCCCCTACGTTGTCTCGCCGGAGACCCTCGATATCCTCCACCACCAAGTCTTCCCCTTCTGGATCAAACGCAACATGCGGGAATGGGTGCGGGAGAAGTATGGAGACCCTTTGTGCCAGCGGCTCGACGAGCGTTTTGCCGTCTATTTCCTCTGGAAGACCGCGGCGCTGTCGCACACCATCTGCGATTTCCCCAAGCTCTTCCGCCTGGGGACAACCGGAATCATCCGCGAGATCGAGGATGAGCTCTCGAGGACCGATCCAGCCGAACAGCAGAAGATTAACACGCTCAATGCCATGATCCTCTGTCTCCAGGGGCTGAATGCGTATGCACGGAACCTCTCCCAGCAGGCGGCACGGGACGCAGAGAACGAGCCGGACCCGGCCAGGAAGAAGGAACTGCTGCGGCTTTCCGAGATCTGCAGCCATGTCCCAGAGAACCCCTGCACGACGCTCGACGAGGCGGTCAACGCCCTCTGGATCGGCTGGGTGGGCGTCCACATGGAGAATACGAATGCGGGCTTTTCGTTGGGCCGCCTGGACCAATGGCTCCAGCCGTACTTCGCGGCCGATCTTAACAAATTCAAGAGCAAGGCCGAAAGAGATGCCTATATCAAGCACGCCATCGAGCTCGTCGGCTGCTTCTACATGCGCTGCACCGACCATCTCCCGCTCATCCCCGATATCGGCAACTACCTCTTCGGCGGCAGCTCTTCCGACCAGGCGATCACCCTGGGCGGCGTCACGCCCGAGGGAGAAGACGCAGTCAATGACATGACATACATCTTCCTCAAGGTCACCGAGATGCTCGGCATACGTGACCCCAACATGAACGCCCGCTATAACCGCGAGAAAAACAGCGAGGCCTATTTGAAGCGCCTGTGCGAGGTGAATTACGTCACAACGGCCACGCCCTCCATCCACAACGATGTCGTCGTCATGACCTCGCTCGAAGAGTTCAACTATCCGCCTGAAGACCTGAGAGACTGGTCGGCAACAGGGTGTGTCGAACCGACCCTGTCCGGCAAGCACATCGGCCACACCAACTGCATGATGATGAACATGGTGGCGGCGCTCGAAATGGCACTCTATAACGGCTACCATCCGCTCATGCGCTGGGATGTCGGGCCGAAGACCGGGGAGCAGTTCGCAAGCTTCGAGGATTTCTTCAACGCCTTCACCACCCAATTCAAGTTCCTCATCGACGAGTCGGTCGCATACAACAACATGCTCGCCGAAGCCCACAGCGTGCTGCGACCCACCCCGTTCATCTCCGCCCTCATCAGCGACAGCATCCAGAAAGGCAAGGACGTGACCAAGGGCGGTGCGAAGCACAATTCTTCCGGAAACGCCTGCATCGGTTTGGCGGATATCACCGATTCCCTGATGGTGATCAAGAAGCTCGTCTTCGAGGAGAAGAAGGTTACCTTCGAACAGCTCAAGCGCGCCGTGGCCTCCAACTTCGAGAACGATCCGGCGCTGCATGCCCTGGTCAGGAAGAAGGTGCCGCTCTTCGGCTCCGGCAGCCCCGAGGCGCTCTCCATTGCGAACAGGATCACGAAGTTCACCCATGACTGTTACGGCACCCAGAGGAATTTTCGCGGCGGACCCTACACCGTCGGTTTCTGGACCATGTCGAACCACGTCGCCTTCGGCAGCCTCACCGGCGCTTTGCCTTCCGGCAGGCTGGCCGGCAAGGCCTTCACCCCCGGGCTCACGCCGGAGGCCCATGCCTCGAAGAGCCTGCTCGATAACATCCACGACGTATCCGGGCTCGAACCGCGCAACATGAACAACAACATCGCCTTCAATGTGAAGGTCGTGCCCTCTGCACAGGACACGCACGCCGAGGTTGTCGATCACATCTATTCCTACGCGAAAACCTACTGCGACCTGGGCGGGATGCAGATGCAGTTCAATGTGGTCTCGTCGGAAACCCTGCGCGACGCCATGTTCCACCCGGAGAACTATCAGCACCTCCTCGTGCGCATATCGGGCTATAACGCCTACTTCGTCACATTGAACCGCGACTTGCAGATCGAACTGATAGAGCGGGCCGAATACGGGATATGAAGGCCCCGCTCATCTTCGAGATCAAGGGCAACTCTCTCGATGATGGAGCCGGCATCCGCAGCGTCGTCTTCTTCAAGGGGTGCCCGCTCGCCTGCATATGGTGCCACAACCCCGAGGGCATGCGGACAGGGGTGGAAATCTCGTTCGACCAGCGGGAATGCATCGGCTGCAATACCTGCATCGAGACCTGTTTGCAGCATGCCCTCGCGCGTGACAACCCTTTTTTTATCGATCGGCAGAGGTGCACCCTGTGCTTTCTCTGCACCGAAGCCTGTCCCTCGGGGGCGCTCGACAGGGTGGGGCGGGAGATGACGAAGGAGGCCATCCTCGAGAAGGTGCTCAAGGATAAGCCTTTTTACGACACCTCGGGCGGCGGCGTGACGCTTTCCGGCGGTGAACCGACGCTTTATATGGACTCTGTCTCAGCTCTCCTCCAAGCTCTCAAGAAGCATGGCATCCACTGCCTGCTGGAGACGTGCGGGCAGTTCGATCTGGAGCGCTTCACCACGCTCGTCTACCCCTACCTCGATGCCATCTACTACGACATCAAGCTCTTGGACCCCGAG
>CAYGXB010000322.1:0-3769 GCA_964353605.1 uncultured Bacteriovoracaceae bacterium | reverse complement strand
CCCCCCCTGCCTTCCTGAGAGGAGCGCGGCGTGCCGTGCCTCTGCGGAGGAACTGATACGAAGTTGCATGCAAAGGTGTGCTCTATATCCCAAGGGTCCCCTCAGCCCGCTGTGATTGTCGCTTTCCCCATTGACTGACCGCGGGCATGTTGGGCATGATGCAGGTATATGCAACCGCTCATCACCTTCATCTCGGATTTCGGGCTGCGGGACGCCTATGTGGCCCAGGTAAAGGCGCGCATCCTCACGGGTGCACCAGCGGCAACTATCGTGGATATAACCCATGAGCTCCCCGCCTATTCCATTCTATCAGGGGCATGGCTGACGTTTACATCATATGCATGGTTTCCGGTGGGGACGATTCACCTTGCCGTCGTTGATCCAGGCGTCGGCACAACGAGGGATCTGCTCGCGGTGGAGAAGGACGGCCATGTATTCGTCGGTCCTGATAACGGAATCTTCTCTTTCCTTTACCCGGCGGACAAGGTGATAGCAGTGCAGTGGAGGCCGGAGGGTTCAATTGCTCCAACCTTCCATGGAAGGGATATCTTCGCCCCTGTCGTGATAAAGGTGCTGCAGGGTTCTCCGCTCGAAAAGCTCGGGGTCATCAAGACGGATCCGCGCATGCTCGATGTTCACAAACCCATGGTGGTGCACATCGACCGGTTCGGCAATATCATCACCAATATCCCCTGTCCTGACCTTCAGGATTACAGGGTGGAGATCGCAGGGCGAAAAATCACAAGCCTTGCCAGGACGTTCACGGAGCTGCCGCCGGGCGATCTCGGACTCATCTGCGGCAGCGCATCCACCGTCGAGATCGTAGCGCAGGAACAAAACGCGGCTGAAATGATCGGGGCTCGGATCGGCATGCCGCTCTCTCTCAGGAAGCCTTGAAGAAAAAATCTGTCATCGACACCTTATTCCGGGATGGCGCCGTTTCTCTTCTTTCCAAAGCCGAGCACCTTGTCCAGATTGATGGACCCGATCGTCAATATCCCGCCGATGGTCACGCCGATATAGGTGGAAAATACCCGCCAGAGCACGACCGTTATGCCGATCAGGTGCTTGGGGATAAGGGCGGCGAAGAGGAGGGCGAATCCTCCCTCGGCAACGCCGCTGCCGCCGGGCGTGGGTGAGAAGTAGAGCATGGGAACAAGGATGATCTGTGCCTGGATGGCATTCATGTAGGAGACGGGAAAGCCGAGACTTTCAATGATGATGGGCGCCATGACAAACTGGGTGATAAGGAAACACAGGGTCAGGGCGAGGCTGAACACAAAACCGATGCCCCCTTTGTGGATATAGTAATCCACGGCTTCGAAATAATCATTGGCCACCCGCTTTACATAGGCGTCCACATCATAGCTCTTGACGATCGCGCGGCGGTGGAGAGAGGCAAGGATCTTGTCCACGATCCAGAGGGTCTGAGCGGGGAAAAGATACACCACCAGGAAAAGTGCGGTGAGCAGGACAAAGAAAAAAACGACATAGGCATATATATACAGGATGAGCTTATTTGCCGCGAACCCCCTGTTAAGCATGAGGACAACCACGCCACAAACGGCGAGCATCCCCATGGTCATGATGCGTTTCATCACATCGATGGATATGGCCTTGCCAAGGGGGATGCCGATCTTATACATCATATACATCTCCAGCGGCATCATACCTGATTGGAGCGGCGTTATCGCCCCGAAGAACATGCCGATGAAGATCATCCTCACGGTATAGAAGAAGGGCAGTCTGTACCCGAGGGCAGCGCCCAAAACCCTGAGACGCAAAGTATCGAAGATGAACATGAGCCCGCAGAGCAGGATGAGATAAAAGATATCCCGGTATTCTATCATGCTGAGCGCGACGAGCGTTTGCCGATTTGACGAGGCGATGAGCACAAGGGCCAGGGTGATGCCGCTGATGAGGAAAAAAACGGAGATCCTCCTTCCCTTGGAAAGTCCTCGAGATTTCAACATCAGGCAATAAATATCAGACTACTCCCTGGTTAACAAGCTATTCTGCCCTCGCTCCCGGTCAGCTCCACAATGTTCCTTTCAGGGAAAATGGCTTTAGGCTGGTTAAGGTGCATACATGCAGAGAAGTATGTGTTTCATGGCTTGACAGAGAATTGCGTTGCCTTCTAGTATGCAGCATGCCCAATAAATCAGGGAGAGCTGCAAGCAACACGATGAGAGGCATTGCGTGGACAGCATATCTTTGGGCATTATCTGCAGGGGCAGAAGAGCGGATCTCAAGATCCGAGGCTATCGTGATTGCACCATAGGCAAGGGGTCTATGTTCTGCGGTATCTCATGGGAAGTTTATGGAGGACCTGAACTTGTATGAATAGACACCTCCTTACCCCACCGGAGGACAAGGGCTGTGAGACCATGAATCTCTCGGCCAGCCCTATCCTCTTCCTTCTCATCAGCTTATCGGGTATGAGCTTGTCCCTGCTCGGTGCCATGCTCCCGGAAATCTCCTTGTCCTATAATCTTACTGGTACACAAACCTCCTCCCTGCCGCTCGCTCAATTCCTCGGCGAATTCTGCGGCCTGATTGTCCTCGGCTTGCTACTCTCCCGGCCTCGCTTCGTCCTTTGCGCGGGCGCTCTGGCTCTGGCTACGGGAGCGCTGAGTATCGGACTGATCGACTCCTTTTCATCTGTCATGAAGGCGGCCTTTTTTCTTTATGGCACCGGTGCGGGAGTCCTCGCCACTCTGCCCGGCATGATCGCCTCCCGGCTCGCGCCCGAACGCGCCGCACGCACCATGACCCTGCTTTACGCTTTCTTCTCCGCGGGCGTCATGGCTTCCCCTCTCATCGCCGGTGCAACGCTCTCTTTGCTGCCATCTTACCATAGTATCTTCATTGGCTTTGGAGGTCTGGTCTACACCAGCGCTTTGATTACAATCATTGCTCGCTTGCCTTGTCCGGACCTTGGAATCGGACTTGCGCTCCGCTCCGTCAAGGAACTCCTCTCCAATGACCCGTCGCTCTTCATCGTGGTAGCTTTGATGAACTTGTGTTATGTGGCAGCGGAAACCGTGCCCAATGCCTATGTGCCTAAATATCTCTGTGAAACCTTTGTCAATACAACGATTTTCCATGGTGGTGTGGTTCTTTCGCTGTTTTGGGGAGCCATGACTCTGGGTCGCATTGCGTGCGCCGCCCTACTCAATAGGGGCGTTTCGCCCAGATTAATTCTTGGCACCCTTGCCGTTTTCTCTTCTGCCTGTCTCCTCCCGGCCGCCCTGATGGACAAACGCATTGCAGCCGAAGCCCTCTTTATCGCCTCCGGGTTTTTCCTTTCCGGCATGTTCCCCATTATTATTTCGTATAGCGGGCGGCTGGCGTCATCCTCTTCAAGCGCCATGTTCATCCTGGTCATGGCCGCAGGCATGTTGGGTGCATCCATGGCCGGCAAGGCGGTAGGAGTTTTGGCGGACAAGATCAGCTTTGCCGCGGGCATGACCTTGGCCGTTCCCCTCGCCCTCCTTGTCCTCGTATTGATTCCATTCCTACCGCGTCATACATAGCTCTCCTATTCAACTGCTTATAATTCAATCAGCACCGGACAGCGTCGAGAATGAACATGGCCTCGCACGGGATAAGGAGACAGGAGGATATCGAGGTTTTCGATCATCCTATGGTCTCGAGCATCTTTTCTCCCTTATGAAGCTTCAGGTGGGTTCGGGGGGATAAAAATGATGATTACTGAAGATATTTAACGGGGGCCGAAGAGTTTCGTTCCGATGCGGACCATGTTCGC
>CAYGXB010000321.1:0-3773 GCA_964353605.1 uncultured Bacteriovoracaceae bacterium | reverse complement strand
ACAATGAGACCGTGGTCAACGAGATGTACTATCTCGAGATGTTCGATGTGGTTTTGGACAACGTGCCGGTGGACCTGGAGAAGCCGTGGACGGCGCAATGGGAGCGCAACTACTCCTTCTCCATACCCATCGAGGGGCAGTACAAGCTCTGGTTCTTCCTGTTCCTGGATGACGTACCATCGTACGCCAGCGACCTGAACTATATGGAGGACTATGCGGGGACACCCTCCGAGGACCTCCTCTATCAGGCGGTGGACAACCAGCTGCTCAGCCTTAATCTGAACCTGAACATTCAGACGTGATGGAAGCCCGTTACTTCTTATCCTTGCCCTTCACCTCATCAGAGGAGTATCTCCAGAGCTTGGAAGGACTGAACACTTCTTCGAAGTAGCGGAAGTCCTCCTGAGTGAGCTCCCTTAGTAAGTACAAGGCGAGGGCGAAGAGCTCCAATGACAGGATGACGTAAAGGAGCAGGATCACCAGATTGTCGATGGGCACCAGCTGATCGAAGAGCAGGAGTATGACGGCAGTGACCGCAGCTGCGAAGAGGTGGAGCAGCAGACGGGGATTGAGGGAGGTACCTGTCAACTTCTTGACGACGAACCTTGTGGCGATGAATAGCACGAGAGCCGATATCATGCTTGCCAATGCGGCACCGAGGTAGGACAGCCCCAGCCCCCCTATGCCCAAGAACGAATCTGGAACAAGGAGGACGAGGAGGATGAGGAAGACGAAGAACTGCAGGAAGGTGAGCTTGGCGGTGAGGTCGGGCCTGTTAACGGCGTTGACCTGTGAGGTGTGCACCGTGTTGATGAGAATGAGGAACATGGCTATGGACAGCCAGCGCATGGTCTCGCCGGCAGGCGCGAACTCGGGCCCGAACAGCGCCACGGCGATTTCCGATGGGAAGAGTATGAACAGCAGCGTGATGGGCAGACCGAACATGAAGAGGTACCGCTCCGCCATCAATGTGGACAGCCTTATGCCCTCGATCTTGCCCTGGGAATGCCAGCTTGAGAAGGAGGGATAGGTCAGGGCCGCCACCGAGGCCCCGACCACGGCGATCGAGTTAAGGAATACTTGGCTAGATGAATAATAGGCGACGGCCTCGTTAGAGTAATAGAAGCCTATGATTATCTTGTCGATGTTCGCGCTGATTGTGGTCACGATCGCCACGAACGCCAACGGTAGGGCGAACTTGACGTAGGTCCGGAAGAAGGTCGGCTTCTTCCACCTGAACTTGTCTCTGAGGAGGAGGAGTAGGGCGACGACCGTCATGGCGATGCTCGCCAAGACATAGGCTAAGGCCACCTGAATCGCGCCTCCACCACCAAACACTACGATGCTGATCATTATGATGCGTGCAAAATTCTCCGTCAGGATCACTATCTGAGTTTTCACTATCTCCATCTTGGCGTAATAGGTGGTGGTCACTATGGAGGAAAAACTTAGAAAAATGTTGTACAACATGAAGAGTACGATAAGGTTCTCCGCTTCCGCGTCAATAGAACCACCCATAAGGTAGATCCAGGTGAGGAGAGAGATGGCCGTTACCAATACCATTATTCCCGTCAGCGCGAGCTTGACGATGATGAAGGTGGACAGGCATCCCTCCTCGTCCTGGCCTTCTGACAGCTTCTTGATGTGGGCCTGATTAAAGCCGAGATCACAGAAGGAACTGAATGCTGCCAGCAATGAAAAGACGAAGGCTATGGAACCGTAAACGGCAGCACCTAGGAAATTGGTAATGAGAAAGAGCCCTAAGAAGCCTAGGAAAGATGAGACGAGTCTTAAAATCAACAGAAGCAGGGATCTCTGTCCAATCAAGATTCTCACTCAAGCATTAAACTGGCGATATTTAACCCGTTTCCGATTCTCGGAGCCAGAATATTGTTGTCTTGCTGACATCGCATTGAAAATCACACATCTGGAGACTGAAGGTCGAACCAATAGTAAACAGTCCTTAAATTATAAAAGTTAGCCCATCCTCGCCAACTATGGAATTCCATTTCCTGTTCGTTTTACTTGGATAACCCAATGAAAAACCATCAATTTAGTCCTCAATTGATGATAAGGAGAAAGCGCATGTCGGCTCTAATATAAATATATTACTTGCGTCAAATATTATCAGTTTAGATAACGCTAGTTGGCGAAAGTAACATCTTCTCAAGCGGTGAATTCCCCATCCTGACATCATAGCCAGCATTGTGGTGTTACATTTGCTAGACACACTAAGACGATGTTTCGTGTCCATCAATCCAGGTCAATAAGAATGCAATATGAAAAGATTAATAATCCTTCAATTATTGACGGCGCTGAGCGCAATATTTATATGTATAAGGTCGAGATTATCAAAATGCGAAGTCGTGTCATTCAAAATAGACCGATATTAATGGCACAGAAAAGGTAAAAAGGGGAGGGGAGGAGTACGATGACAATCGAGGGAATTTCCGCAGTTACTCCAGGAGAATGTCTATGTGCCAAAACTTTTCAGATTCGTAAGAGCAGCATCCATCTCAAAGAGTCCTCAGGAGCGTTTTTTACTTGGTAAGCGATATCAAAAAGGTAGGTATATTTATAAACACACCCGCCCAATATCATTTCTATAAAAATATAATAATAGAATTAAATAAAAGGGGGATAGAGACAGCCATTGTATTCCGAGACTATGGGGAGACAAAATCCCTCATCACTGAGAACAAAAATGATTATTTTGAATACTCTCGCAATAGCTCTTCGCTCTTTTACAAGACGATGATGATACCAGTCGATGTCGATAGAGCCTGCCGTTACTTGCGCCAGCAGAAGGTCGATGCGATCACTGGCTTCGGATTCTACGACAGCTATACCGCAACTTTGCTCTCCGTTCCATGTATTGTGTTCACAGATTGCGAGCCATATATAAACTCAGGCTACTCTCTACAATGCAAATTGTTTATGCCCTTCGCAGACATCATAGTCACTCCACAATACTTCAATCAGGACCTTGGGCATAAACAACTTAGGGTAAATTCCGTCAAGGAAACGGCCTATCTCAATCCAAAATATTATACACCAGATAAGTCGGTCTTTAAATTCCTCGGCATCGATGAGGATGAAAGCTACGCCATACTCAGATTCAATGCATTCGATGCAGGTCACGATGCCAGGATATCTGGGTTCAACTTGGAGAATAAGACCGAGCTTTTAAAGAGAATTAGCTCCAAAATGCATGTATTCATCTCATCAGAGGGAAGAAGCGAGAATGGCCTCTCAAAATACCAGATCAAGATTCCAAAATCAAGGATCCATGACGCTATATCGTTTGCCTCGTTGATAGTCACAGACACTCAAACGATGTCCACCGAAGCCTCTATCTTGGGCACGCCCGTGATAAGATCGAACGCCTTCATTGGCCAGTATGACATGGGTATCTTCAAAGAGCTTGAAAGAAGGAACCTGTTGTTCAACTTCAAGGACCCTAAACAGGCAATCGAGAAAGCTGACGAGATGGCGACGGATATCAAGAGATACAAGTCCGAATGGGTCGAGAGGAGCAGGCAGTTCAACAAAGAGAATATATGCATTACAGACTTCATGGTGGACATACTCTCCAATATCGATGGATACATGTCGCAGCAGAAGTCGTCTCACCAGACACTGGACCCGCGACCTTTCAGATTTTTTTAGGTCATCAATGGGAAAGTCAGTACATTTATGGAGAATTTGCGGCGGAGTTAGACAATAATATTTATGTTGCCGTCACAGCGCCATACAGGTTCTCCGCATGTATC
>CAYGXB010000320.1:0-3792 GCA_964353605.1 uncultured Bacteriovoracaceae bacterium | reverse complement strand
CCACCTTGCCTTCAGGTAGTAGATCCTGCTGAGCCAGAGATAGGGCTCAGCCTTGTCAGGGTCTTTCTCCTGAATCTTGGCCAGGGCTCCAATGATCTCGTCGAGGTTCTTCCCGTCCCAATGGCGATCCCACATGGCCTTGACCTTTGCCCACTGAGGGTCATCGCCCTGATATGGCAGATCCATGTCCCATACCCCGGCGCGGGCGGGAAATGCAAGTACGTAGAGCAGAATAAAGGGCAACAGATACTTCCGCATGCCTTTCATGACAACCTCCTTGTGGATTAATAAGGCAAGCAAAACCAGGAGCCAAACATGATGGGCTTGTCTTACGACAATATTATAAAAGTAAATCATTAATTGATCAAGTCAAGGGGGTAGACCTCTTGAGTTTATCAGGAATGGGTACAAAGAGTAACTTCCTTTTTATAAAAAGAGGTTTCCCCTTATCTCGCTCTTCGTGTATACTAGGGCATATTTTTTTAAAGGAGGTTTGTAGCAATGGAATTTACCAATGTATTGCTTGAAAAGAAGGATCAAATCGGGGTTCTCACCATCAATCATCCGCCTGCCAATGCGGTGAACCTTGCCACGCTGGAAGACTTCAACAGGGCCCTCGATGAGCTGGAAAACGACAAAGATCTGCGAGTGGTGATCATTACCGGGGCAGGAGAGAGGGGTTTTTCTGCTGGTTTCGATGTGAGCGATGCGGCGAATTCAGACAAGTGCGGCCCTCTGGGACAGCAGACCTGGACGAGGGTGGACCTTTTCACGAAACCCGTCATCGCCGCGATCAACGGGTTTGCCTACGGTGGCGGCTGTGAGCTGGCTCTGGCATGCCATTTCCGGATCATAGTTGACCAGCCGAAGCCTTTGATCGGTCTTACCGAGCTCAACCTCGGTATCATCCCGGGATGGGGAGGGACCCAGAGGATGACGCGGCTCCTTGGGAGAGGTAAGGCGCTCGATCTCATTCTTTTCAGCAAGCGGCTGACCGCCAGAGCGGCTTTTGAGATCGGACTGGTCGATAAGGTATCCGCCCCCGGCGAGGTGATGAAAGACGCACTGGAGATGGCAGCAATACTTGCAGCGCGGCCGCCGATTGCGGTGAGCTGTGTGCTCAAGGCGATATGCAGCCTTCTGTACAAAGGGATGGAGGAAGGTTTGAGGATCGAGCAGGAGGGTGTGAAGAAAGTCGCTGCGACCCAAGATGCCCGGGAGGGTTTCACTGCCTTTTTCGAGAAACGCGTGCCGGTATTCAAGGGCGAATAAGAGGCGGTGCGCGCCCTATTCCCTCTCCTCTGCGAAGGACGGGGAAGAAAGGACACGGACAATCTGCTTGATAAATTTTCATTTCTCAAGGTGAAGTTGAGCCGCTGATCTTGAGTCAGGGTGATAGAAAATGATGTCCAGGAGGGAAAACATGACGGCTGATGATGTAAGAAAGATAGCGGTTATCGGTGCCGGGGCCATGGGAAACGGCATTGCACAAGTGGCGATCATGGCCGGGTATAGGGTGGCCATGCGGGACGTTGCACAGTCCTTTGTGGACAAGGGCGTCCAGTCGATCCAGGAGAGTCTGGGCAAGCTGGCGAGCAAGAGCAAGATCACCGAAGATGCACGCAAGGAGGCCCTGGCACGGCTGGAGCCACTCGTGGATTTCGACGTGGCAGTCAAGGATGCGGATTTCGTGATCGAGGCAGCGCCAGAGATCCTCGACCTCAAGAAGAAGATCTTCGCCGAATTGGATGCCAAAACCCCCAAGCATGCCATCCTTGCCACCAACACCTCGAGCATGAGCATCACCGAGATTGCCTCTGCTACGAAGAGGCAGGAGAAGGTTGTAGGCATGCACTTCTTCAACCCGGCCGTGCTCTTAAAGCTCGTTGAGGTGATCAAGGGCCAGAAGACATCCGAGGAGGCCGCGCAGATCACCTATGCCATTGCGAAAAAGATGAACAAGGTCCCGGTGATCGTGAAAAAGGACGCCCCGGGCTTCATCTACAACCGGGTGAACGCGCCCACCGGACTATTACTCCAGAGGATCCTGCAAGCGGGAAGCCCCAAGCCCAACGATTTCGATGCGGTCTTCAAGGGGTTCATGCCCATGACGCCCTTCGAGCTCCTCGATTATGTCGGACTGGATATCGTGTATAACACACAAAAGTACTACTCGGAGACGCTTTCGCCCGATTACGCCCCGATGAAGGCCCTGAAGGCGTATATGGACGCGAACACCCTTGGAAAAAAGACCGGCAAGGGGCTGTACGACTGGTCCCAGGGCAGACCGAAGATCGATACTTCGAACCCGACCAAGGAGTATGAACCCCAACACATGGTAGCGCTCCAGGTGAACGAGGCGACGAAGCTCCTCGAGGAGGGGGTGGTGGACGATCCGAAAGACATCGACATCGCGATCGCCAACGGCGGCGGAGGGATTGGTCCGTTCACGCTCGCTGGCAGCTTTGGATATGAAACCCTCGTCAAGAAGTGTGAGGAGCTCGCGGACAAATTCAAGGCGGAGGTCTTTCGACCGACAAAGACCATGCGGGAAGGAAAGATCAAGGTTTGATCTCAATGGCCCGGGGCACCCGGGCCGTTCCTGCCCCGGATTTACCCATGAGCGTTCTAACCGGCATACGGGTTGTCGACCTGACGCAGTTCATATCGGGTTCCCGCTGCACCCAGATCCTGGCAGACATGGGCGCCGAGGTCGCGCACGTGGAGCCGCCCGAAGGGCAGACCCTGCGGCTGATCTTTAGCCTAATCCCCGGCGCAGAGCGGAACTTCTCCGTGTTCAACCGCAACAAGTACGGGCTCTCCATCGACTGGCGAAAGCCTGAAGGTGGTGAGGTCCTGCGGCGTCTGGCAAAGACTTCTGACATCTTCGTCCATAATCTCATTCCCGGAACTCTGGAGCGGCACCGCCTCGGGTACGAAGATATCAGGCAGCTGCGGCCCGATATCATTCACGTGTCCATATCAGGCTTCGGGGAAGCGGGAGTGAACCCTGAACTGGCGGCGTTCGACATCATCGCCCAGGCGGTCTCGGGCCAGTTCTGGAACGATCAGGAGAACTTGAGAACCCCTTCGAATTACTGGGCTGATCTCATGACCGGAACCTATGCTGCCAATGCTGTTTTATTGGCCCTCATCCACAGGATGAAAACCGACGAGGGGCAGCATATAGACATATCTATGCAGGATGTGCTTTACTTCAACAACTACCGGGCAATGATGGACAGGTCCATGGCTCCGATCATGGAGGACGCGGAGAAGACGCTGGGGAGGAAGCCGAAGGACGTCCTCAACTCGGACGACCGGATGCCGTTCTACGGGTTCTTCAAATCGGCGGATGGCAAGGTAGCCATCGTAGCTCTCACGCCCAGGCAGTGGAGGGATCTGGCCGAGGTGATCGGGCATGCGGAGCTCGTAACCGATTCGCGGTTTTCCAACCTCATTGCCCAGATTCATAACCATAGCGAAGCGGTATCGATCATTGAAGAATGGACCAGACGGCATGTGTCAAGGGATATCATGCGGGCGCTTGAGGAGCGGAGAATCCCGTGTGGGATCGCCTACACCACGGATGAGGTGAACGAGGATGAGAATCTCAAGGCCAGGGGAATGTTTGCTCAGGTGCCGCACAAGCGCTTCGGGATGATCAATGTGCCCGGAATACCGTACAAATTCTCGCGCATGGAGGGAGCCCTAAGGATGCCGGGCCCCGAACTCGGGGAGCACAATGATCATATCCTCTCGGAATGGCTGGGCTATTCCCATGAGGAGATT
>CAYGXB010000319.1:0-3802 GCA_964353605.1 uncultured Bacteriovoracaceae bacterium | reverse complement strand
ATGCATGCCGATGCCAATCCTTAGCGTTCTTTTCATCATCGGACTGAGCATGCTTTGGTTCACCAAAAGGCAGGTGATGGCAAAGCTCACGCTCACCCTGACCACGCTTTTGCTCGTATTCACGAGCTCAGGCAGCATGTCCTCTGCGGCCCTTGCTTAGTTTGAAAATCTCTATCCCCCCGTTTGATATGGAAAAAATTAGATCGACCGGTACACGTCTCTTCCTATCCGGTGGAAAGATATTTGCCCCTGACTCCGATGCCGAACTCATGGCCAGATTGGCTGTCGAACTCGGTGTTGATCCTGCTGATGTCGTACTTGAAAATGATTCCAGGAATACCAAGGACGAGGCCAAGCTCATAAAGGATATGGTCGGGCAAGACAGATTCATCCTTGTAACATCGGCATACCACATGCCACGCTCCATGGCATTCTTTAAGGCGCAGGGCATGCAGCCGATATAGGCGCGGGTTGGTCACCTCGCTCTCGCAGGCATGCATTTCAAACTGAAAGAGTTCTTTCCGAGTTCGGATGGAATCTACGCGAGTGAACTCGTTCTGCAAGAAATTCTGGGCATGCTGAGCGCCGGCATCATGGGGCAGCTGTAACCGTCTGGTACCCGTTCACGTTATACGAAGAGAGGAGGGCATATCCCCTTCAGGCTCTCCGCTCGCTCTCCATTCGTCTCAGGACAGGATACGATAAGGGGCACCTGTATATTAGGAGCAGTTTCTGAGAGTGGTATGTATATAAAAAGGGATCAACCCTTGCATATAAGACAATATTGTAATAGATTTCCTGCTGGTGTATAGAACTAAATCATGGAAATGATTAGATTTTCGCTCGTGGAGGGGAGATGCAGAATCCTTTGAACAAGATCATGGCCCCAACTTCCATTGCCATTGTAGGTGCCAGCAACAATCCGACCAAGATGGGCACCATTCAATGCCTGAATCTGATAAACAGCGGTTTTCAAGGTGACATTCTCCCGGTCCATCCGAAGGAAGGGATCGTTCTGGAGAGGAAAGCATACCCGTTGATCAAGGAATTGCCTTATGCACCCGAGCTCGCTGTGCTCGTTGTTCCGACCGGGCTTGTTCCCGGGATGCTGGAGGCGTTCGGGGAGATCGGAACACGGTATGCAGTGATCATTACCGCCGGTTTCAAAGAAACAGGAGAGAAGGGAAGGGCGCTCGAGGACCGGGTGAAGGAGATCGCCAAACGCTTTTCCATACGTTTCCTCGGCCCGAATTGTCTCGGTATCATTAACACCTGGCTCCCCTTGAACATGACGGTGATGCCGGTTGCTGATCATAGGGGTAAATTGAGCATTGCCTCGCAGAGCGGCACTTATGTGGCCCAGACGCTCCCGTATCTCCATAAGCACGGGATAGCTCTGAGCAAGGCTATCAGTGTCGGCAACGAGGCCGACATCGATATCGTGGACTGCCTTGAATACCTGGGAGATGATGATTCAACAAAAGCTATAGGTCTCTATATTGAGGGCATACGAAGGGCTGCACGCTTCCTGGAGGTGGCGCGTAAGATAAGCAGGAGGAAGCCCATCGTTGCCCAGTACGTCGGAGGAACGGAAGCTGGCGCGCGGTCAGGCTCGAGCCATACCGGTGCCATGGCTGGACCTGATTATGTGTACGAAGGGCTCTTTGAGCAGGCCGGGATCATAAGGGTTAATACCATCGAGGAGGTATACAAGATCGGATGGGCCTTGGCTTCCCAGCCGCCCCTCAAAGGGAACCGCATTGCTGTGCTCACGAACTCGGGAGGTCCGGGCACCGCTATTGCAAATACCTGCAACAAGTATGGCCTGGAGGTGCCCGAATTCTCAAAAGAGATTCAGGAAGAGGTGGCGAAATTCATACCCGGCCATGCCAGCCCGAAAAACCCTGTTGATCTCACTTTTCATATCGATATGAAGGGAATTACGAAGCATATCCCGCAGTTACTGTTCAATTCAGATGCTATCGATGGCGTCATCATTCATGGGATCATGGATACTGGTTTTTTCAAAACTGTCTATCCTGTCATCAAATCGCGTATCAACCTGCCAGAAGAAGAATTCTTCAAGATGGTGGAGCTCAAGCTGGACACCCTCACGCAGATGCCTTTTTCACAGGGGAAACCGCTCATGATCTCGTCCTTTTTTGACAAGGATGATCATGCTGTGCGTGTTTTCCATGCGCAGGGCATCCCTGTTTTCGACACACCGGAAAAGGCGGCTAAAGCCATGGCCGCCTTGTACAAGCATTATCTCGTCAGACACAGATCCGGTGGAATAGTGAAGCAGAAGAAGATTCCCCCAGGGGCTCAGGCACTTATGAAGGGATCGGAGTTTTTTGATGAGTTCACTGCTAAGCAAATGCTCAGCTACTACGGTATTCCAACGACCAGAGAAGCGCTCGTGCATACCTTGAATGCTGCTTTGGATAAAGCCGAGGAGATAGGATATCCAGTTGTTTTGAAAGCCTGTTCTCCTGACATTTTGCACAAGACTGAGCGCGGGATGGTCCACCTTGATATCCAGGATGAGCGAGCACTTACGAAGGCATTCCGTTCACTCCGTAAGAAGGAGCGCAGATCGCCCATTTTGGTAGCTGAAATGCTCATGGGAGACAGGGAATTCATGGCCGGCGTGAGTTCTTTCCCGGGATTCCCCCCCTGTGTTATGTTCGGCCTAGGCGGCATATTCACCGAGGCCTTAAAGGATTTTACCATTCGCCTTGCTCCCTTAACCCGGCATGATACCGCGAACCTGATGGACGGTATCATGGCAAGGGATCTGCTCGGTCCCTATCGGGGCCTTGTTCCTGTAGATAAGACCGTTCTTGGTTCTATCCTCATGGGTTTGGGCCAGCTTGCGTTGCATTTCCCAGAAATAAAAGAGATTGACCTCAATCCCATCATGGTAGTAGACGGGAAGCCTATCGTTGCCGATGCCTTGATTGTAAGGAGATAATCCTATGGATATGGGAAAGATTAAGGAGAGTATGGAGATTTACCCGGAAAAGGGAAGGATGCCCTGTCCTGTTGCCCACTATATTGCGAGCTACCTCCAGATTGAGCCCCTTGAGGTCGGCAAAGCGGCCGATGCCCTCGGAATCGTCCTATATCAGTGCCAGCTCGGGCTTTTCGGATATGGAAGGAAAGGCGAATCGAGCTATAAGATCCTAGGCAGAAAGGTAGAGCTCACCGAGGAAATCCTCGACCGCATCAGGAGGAAGGCCTCTAAGGACCGCACAATATCGTGCCGTGATCTCTGGTCCATCGCCGATGAGACCGGTGTGGTCAGGGCCGAGATAGGCAATGCGGCGGATGCCCTGGGACTCAAGATCAAGCCCTGTCAACTCGGGGCATTTTGATCTTGAGGCGCGGGACAATGAGTGCAAGGAGCAGGCATTTGACGGTATCCCCTGGCAGGAAGACGAGAAGCCCCGTCTTAATGGCCAGACTCATGGCATCCGGTTTCTTGATCACATACCGCATGTATACCGCCAGATAGGGTATCCCTATGAGATAAATGATAAGCGTTCCGAACAGGGATGCCACGAGCACGGTCTTGAAACCCAGCATTTTTCCTTGCAAAGCATAACCAACTCCAACAGGGGCGAGCAAGAACCCCACAAGGTAACCGAAAGAAGGCTGCATGACGTAGGCAAGACCGCCTCCGCCCGAGAACACCGGGATTCCCATCAATCCCACGAGGAGATACACGAGCTGGCTCAATGCGCCTGCCCGTGGTCCAAGCAGAATACCCGATAAGAGGACAAAGAAGGTCTGGAGCGTG